>JALRFG010000061.1 GCA_023253795.1 Methylocystis sp. | reverse complement strand
GCCGCCGGCGGTGTCGTCATCGGTGTAGGCGGTCACATTGGCGTTGTCGCTGGTTGCGCCGCCGCCGTCGCTGCCGGGCGCGCCGGGCGTGCGGCCGACATAGACCTGCACCGGCTGGAAATGCGGCCGGGGCAGATTGGCGACTTCTTTCGGATTAAGCTGCTGCTGTCCGGAGATCGTGTTCAGCAGGCCGAGAGCGGGCGTGCTCGACGCCTGCAGATCGTCGACTTCGGCCATGAACTCCGCCATGGCGGGACCGCGATTATGGCAAACCTTTTCGCGCAGGTCGGGCGCGGCGCTCGGACCGCCAGCCTCCATGCTGGCGAGCGCGCCTTGCGACTGTCCGTTCTGGAATCCGTGATCGAACAGCGCCGCCGCTTTTGCGGTGCGTGCGGCGGCTGAAGGCGCGCCGAGGACGACGGCGATCAATCGTTGGCCGCCGCGCGTAGCGGAAGCGACGATATTGAAGCCAGCCGGACAGGTGAAACCTGTTTTCATGCCGTCGGCGCCGGGATAGCGACCCAGCATGCCATTGTGCGTCGGCGTGATCCGATTGCCGAGCTGCATCGCGCCAATGTTGTAGAGATAGCCGTATTCGGGAAAATGAGTCAGCAGCGCGCGGCCGAGAATCGCCAGATCGCGCGCCGAGGTCACCTGACGCGTGTCCGGCAGGCCATTGGGATTCACCCAATGCGATTGCGTCATGCCCAACGAAGCGGAAGCGCGGTTCATCTCATCAGCGAAGCCTTCGACGGAGCCGCCCACGCCTTCGGCGATGGTCACGGCGATATCATTGGCGGATTTCACCATCAGCATCACCAGCGCATTGCCCAGCGTCACTTCGGAGCCGGCGCGGAAGCCCATTTTCGATGGCGCCATTTTTGTCGCGCGCGCGGAAACCGTCAGCGGCGTGTCCATCGTCACGCGTCCCGAGCGCACAGCGTCGAGCGCCACATAGGTGGTCATCAGCTTGGTCAGCGACGCCGGATACCAGGAGGCGGTCGCCTCGTCCTGCGACAGGATCTGGCCGGAGGCGACATCGACCACCAATGAAGGCGCCGCCGTTGCGCTGTTCGCGCCGAAAGCGAAAGCCAGCAGCGTCGCAAGCGCGCCAATATGACGACGTGTGATGCCGACAACCATCTTGTTTCCTCCTGATCGCGTCCGCCCGACGGATCGTCGCCCATACTGGGCGCGTCTCTGACGCATTGTAGTTGCGCGGAAATGTGGCCGCAGTAGGTCGTCGACGCGTCTTCCGCCGGCGCCGCGCCGCTTGAAATGCGCCTGGTCTGGAAAGCGATGTGAAAATCTCGGGCGCGCCGCTGGCGGATGTGCTAGGATTAACCAAAGCATGTTGGGGCGTTTCAAATAGTTGCGTCGCCCCGGACCCCCGGAGAGGGAAGCTCTTTCGTGATTGATAAGCTGGAATTTCTGATCACCGTCGCCAGCGAGAAGAGTTTTTCGCGGGCCGCGGAGCTGTGCGGCGTCACCCAGCCGACCCTGTCGGCGGGCATCAAGCAGCTCGAAGACACTCTGGGCGTGCTGCTTGTTAATCGCTCCTCGCGCTTTCATGGGCTGACCCCGGAAGGCGAACGGGTGCTGGAGTGGGCCAAGCGCATTGTTGGCGACACCCGCGCCATGCGTCAGGAAGTGCGGTCGCTGAAGGAAGGCCTGTCCGGAAAGCTTCGGATCGCCGTGATTCCGACGGCGCTCGGGATCGTCACCCGGCTGATCGAGCCCTACCGCCTCAAACATCCCAATGTCGGCTTCACTGTGCTGTCCGCCTCTTCGACGGAGGTGCAGACGATGCTCGAAAATCTTGAGGTCGATGCGGGCATCACCTATCTGAACAATGAGCCATTGGGACGCGTTAGGACAATGTTCCTGTTCGCTGAGCACTATCGCCTTCTCACCTGCGCCGATCAGCCGCTTGGCAATCGCGATCAGGTGACGTGGGCGGATATTGGCAAGATCGATCTCTGCCTGCTCACCCCGGATATGCAGAATCGCCGGATCATCGAGCAATTGATCCGTAACGCCGGCGCGGAGCCGGCGCCGATTCTGGAGACGAACTCAGCCATTCTGCTCTTCGACCATGTGAAATCGGGGCGGCTGGCGACGGTCATGCCTGAAAAACTTGCGAAAACTCTGGGCGTTCAGCCGCCGTTGCGATCCATTCCGATCGTCGGGCCGGACGCCGTTTACGAAATCGGCCTGGTCTGGCCGCAGCGCGAGCCGGTGATGCCCTCGGTCGCGGCGCTGGTGGCCGAGGCCAAGGCGCTCGCGGAGGGAGGGGCCTTCGCGGATTAATAGTCAACCCCTATCGCTCAACGGAAGCGGACTATTGATCGCGGCCGCGATTTCCGGCACTCTGATAAGAATTACTACAAAAAGGCGAAATGGGCGGGCCGGAGGCTGAACGCCCGGGAAGGGAAGAAATGGCTGGCGCTGCTCCGTACAACGACGAGCGGGCGCGGGAGATTATCAAGGCCCATATGAGCCTTGAGGGTCCTGCTTTGCCCATTTTACATGCATTGATGGAAGAGTTCGGCCATGTGCCGGAATCGGCGGTCAAAGACATGGCTGAAGCGTTGAACATCAGCCGCGCCGAGATGCATGGCGTTGTGAGCTTCTACCATGATTTCCATCGTGAACCGCATGGTCGCCATACGCTGAAAATTTGCCGCGCCGAGTCCTGCCAGTCGATGGGCGCTGAAAAGCAGGCGAATGAATTCCTTGCAAAACTTAAGCTGAGCTGGGGCGAGACGACGCCGGATGGCGCCTTGACCGTTGAGCCGGTTTATTGCCTTGGCCTGTGCGCGCACAGTCCTTCTGCGCTGATCGACGGCGAGCCGGTGGGCTGCGTCGATATGGAGACGCTCGACGAGATCGTCGCGGAGGCCAGACGCTGATGACGAAGATCTACGTTCCTCTCGATATGGCGGCGGTCGCGATGGGCGCCGACCGTCTTGTCGCCGCGATTGAAAAAGAGGCCGCGGCGCGCGGTCAGAAAGTTCAGATCGTGCGCAATGGTTCGCGCGGCATGTTGTGGCTGGAGCCGCTGGTCGAGGTTGAGACGCCGGCTGGCCGCGTCGGCTACGGCCCGGTGAAGACCAAGGACGTCGCGGCGTTGTTCGACGCCGGCTTCCTGTCCGGCGGCGCGCATCCGCTGTCGATCGGCAAGGTCGACGATCATCCCTGGATGCGTCAGCAAAACCGCATCACCTTCGCCCGCGTTGGCGTGATCGATCCGCTGTCGATCGCTGAGTATGAAGCGCATGGCGGCGGCGCCGGACTGGCGCGCGCGCTGCAGCTTGGGCCGGCGGCGACCATTGAAGAAGTCACCAAGTCCGGCCTGCGCGGCCGTGGCGGCGCCGGCTTCCCGACTGGCATTAAGTGGAAAACCGTCGCTGACGCGCCGGCCGATCGTCGCTATGTCGTCGTCAACGCCGACGAAGGCGACTCCGGCACCTTCGCCGACCGCATGCTCATGGAAGGCGATCCGCTGTCGCTGATCGAAGGCATGATCATCTGCGGTTACGCCATCAATGGCACAAAGGGCTACGTCTATCTGCGTTCGGAATATCCGCAGACAGCGAAGGTCTTCCAGGCGGCGATTGAAGCGGCGCGCAAGGCCGGCTGGCTCGGCGACAATGTGCGCGGCTCCGGCTTTAAATTCGACATTGAATTGCGTGTCGGCGCGGGCGCCTATGTCTGCGGCGAAGAGACGTCGCTGCTCGAAAGTCTTGAAGGCAAGCGCGGCATCGTGCGCGCCAAGCCGCCGCTGCCGGCGCATGAAGGTCTCTTCGGCAAGCCGACCGTCGTCAACAACGTGTTGTCGATGGGCACGATTCCGATGATCCTCGAAAAGGGCGCGCAGCATTACGCTGATCTCGGCGTCGGTCGTTCGCGCGGCACCATGCCGTTGCAAATCGCCGGCAATGTGAAATTCGGCGGTCTGTTCGAAACCGATTTCGGCATTCCGCTGGGAACCATCGTCAACGACATCGCCGGCGGCACGCGCTCCGGCCGTCCGGTTCGCGCCGTTCAGGTTGGCGGCCCGCTCGGCGCCTATGTGCCGGTGTCGCTGTTTGATTTGCCGTTCGATTACGAAGCCTTCGCCGCCAAGGACAGTCTGATTGGCCATGGCGGTCTTGTGCTGTTCGACGACACGGTCGACATGTTGTGGATGGCGCGCTTCGGCATGGAGTTCTGCGCTATCGAGAGCTGCGGCAAGTGCACGCCGTGTCGTATCGGCTCGACGCGTGGCGTTGAGACGATCGATAAAATCCGTCGTGGCGAAGATGTCGAGGCGAACATCGAGCTGCTTAAGGATTTGTGCCACACGATGAAGTTTGGCTCGCTCTGCGCGCTGGGCGGCTTTGCTCCATATCCGGTTGAAAGCGCGCTTCGTCACTTCCCCGAGGACTTCCACAAGCCGGCCCTTGAAGCCGCTGCCGAGTGAGGTATCCGCCATGACGCTGATTAAAGAAACAGACTTCGGAACGCCCGAATCCAAATCCGAAAAGATGGTCACGCTGACCATCGACGGCAAAAGCGTAACGGTTCCGGAAGGGACGTCGATCATGCGCGCCGCGATGGAGGCCGGAACCGAAATTCCGAAACTCTGCGCGACCGACAGCATCAAGGCTTTCGGCTCCTGCCGTCTCTGCGTGATCGAGGTCGAGGGTCGTTACGGCACGCCGGCGTCCTGCACCACGCCGGTTGCGCCCGGCATTGCGGTGAAGACCCAGACTCCGCGTCTCGCCGCCATCCGTCGCGGCGTCATGGAGCTTTATATCTCCGACCATCCGCTCGACTGTCTGACCTGCGCCGCCAATGGCGATTGCGAATTGCAGGACATGGCGGGCGCAGTTGGCCTGCGCGACGTGCGCTATGGCTATGACGGCGCCAATCACGTTTTCGCCCGCAACAACGGCGAAGCGAATTTCGACTGGAAGCCGAAAGACGAGTCGAATCCCTATTTCACCTATGATCCGGCCAAATGCATCGTCTGTAATCGTTGCGTGCGCGCCTGCGAAGAAGTGCAGGGCACCTTCGCGCTGACGATCTCCGGCCGCGGCTTCGACAGCCGCGTGTCGCCGGGCATGGATGAAGCTTTCTTTGAATCCGAGTGCGTCTCCTGCGGCGCCTGCGTGCAGGCCTGCCCGACAGCGACGCTCACCGAGAAGTCGGTGATCGAGATCGGTCAGCCAGAGCATTCGGAAGTCACGACCTGCGCCTATTGCGGCGTCGGCTGCACCTTCAAGGCTGAAATGCGCGGCGAAGAAGTCGTGCGCATGGTGCCGTGGAAGGATGGCAAGGCCAATCACGGCCATAGCTGCATCAAGGGTCGTTTCGCCTATGGCTACGCCCATCACGGCGACCGTATCCTCAAGCCGATGGTGCGTGAGACGATCGACCAGCCCTGGCGCGAAGTGTCGTGGGACGAGGCGCTCACCTTCGCCGCCGATCGGATGAAGGCGATCCAGACCAAATACGGCAAGAACTCTGTCGGCGCGATCACCTCGTCGCGCTGCTCGAACGAAGAAACCTATCTCGTTCAGAAACTGGTGCGCGCCGGCTTCGGCAATAATAACGTCGACACCTGCGCCCGCGTTTGTCATTCGCCGACCGGCTATGGCCTGAATCAGGCGTTCGGCACCTCCGCCGGCACGCAGGATTTCGACTCGGTCGATGACGCTGACGTCATTCTCGTGATTGGCGCCAATCCGACGGACGCGCATCCGGTGTTTGGTTCGCGCATGAAGAAGCGTCTGCGCGAGGGCGCGAAGCTGATCGTGGTCGATCCGCGCCGCATCGATCTCGTGCGTTCGCCTCACATCGAGGCGGATTATCATTTGCCGCTGAAGCCCGGCACCAATGTCGCGATGGTGACGGCGCTGGCGCATGTCATCGTCAAGGAAGGTCTCGTCAACGAAGCCTTTGTTCGTGAGCGCTGCGATCAGGACGAGTTCCGTGATTGGGCGGAGTTCGTGTCGCAGGACCGCAACAGCCCCGAGGCGCTCGAGTCGGTGCTGGGCGTCCCGGCCGCCGATATTCGCGCAGCGGCGCGTCTCTACGCGACCGGCGGCAATGCTGCGATCTATTATGGTCTCGGCGTCACCGAGCATGCGCAGGGTTCGACGGCCGTTATGGGCATCGCCAACCTCGCCATGGCGACCGGCAATCTCGGCCGTCGCGGCGTCGGCGTGAATCCGCTGCGTGGCCAGAACAATGTGCAGGGCTCCTGCGATATGGGCTCGTTCCCGCACGAACTGCCGGGCTACCAGCACATCTCCGGCGCCAAGGCGCGCGAGGTCTTCGAGAAAGACTGGGGCGTCAAGCTCGACAGCGAGCCGGGTCTGCGCATTCCGAACATGTTCGACACGGCGCTGGAAGGCCAGTTCAAGGGTCTTTACGTGCAGGGCGAGGACATTCTGCAGTCCGATCCCGATACGCGTCATGTGTCGGCGGCGCTCGCCAATATGGAGCTGGTGATCGTTCAGGATCTCTTCCTGGTCGAGACGGCGCATTATGCGCATGTCTTCCTGCCGGGTTGCTCCTTCCTTGAGAAGGACGGCACCTTCACCAACGCCGAACGCCGCATCCAGCGCATTCGCAAGGTGATGAGCCCGAAGAACGGCTATGGCGACTGGGAAATCACCCAGATGCTCGCCAACCGCCTCGGCATGAACTGGTCCTACAGCAATCCTTCCGAGATCATGGATGAGATTGCGCGTCTGACCCCGTCCTTCGCCGGCGTCTCTTATGAGAAGCTGGATCAGGATGGTTCCGTTCAGTGGCCGTGCAACGACGCTTCGCCCGATGGCATGCCGATCATGCACATCAACGGCTTTGCGCGCGGCAAGGGCAAATTCGTCATCACCGAATATGTCGCCACGGATGAGAAGGTTGGGCCGCGCTTCCCGCTGCTGCTCACCACCGGCCGCATTCTGTCGCAGTATAACGTCGGCGCGCAGACGCGCCGCACGGACAACAGCCGCTGGCACGAGGAAGACGTGCTGGAGATCCATCCGCATGATGCGGAGGAGCGTGGCGTGCGCGATGGCGATTGGGTCAAGGTGCAAAGCCGCGCCGGCGAAACCACGTTGCGGGCGCTCGTCACTGAGCGTGTCGCGCCGGGCGTCGTCTACACGACCTTCCATCATCCCTCGACACAGGCGAACGTCGTCACCACCGATAATTCGGATTGGGCGACCAACTGCCCTGAATACAAGGTCACCGCCGTGCAGATTTCGGTCAGCAACGGTCCGACCGAGTGGCAGGAGAAGTATCGCGAACTGTCGGTGTCGGCGCGTCGCATCGCCACCGCGATTGACGCGGCGGAATGACCGGAACGCCATCGCCAACTGTAAGGGTCGAATGTTTGGCGCGCCGTCACGATGTGACGGCGCGCTCTTCGCGCGTCATCCCCGAAGAGACGCCAGTCGCCTTCACCTATGGCGGCTCGACCCATGCCGTGATGATGGCCACCCCCGCCGATCTCGATGATTTCGCCGTCGGCTTTGCGCTGACCGAAGGCCTGATCGACCGTCTGGAGGACGCCGGCGAGATCGAGACGGTTGTCTCCGACGCCGGGATCGAGCTGCGCGCCTGGCTGGCTGGCGGACGTCAGGACGCCTATGTCTCGCGTCGCCGTTCGATGGCCGGCCCGACTGGCTGCGGACTTTGCGGCATTGAAAGCCTGGAGGCCGCCACGCGCGACCTGCCGACGATCGACAATCGTCTCACGATCCACGCCGACGCGCTGATCGAGGCGATGGAGCGTCTGCCTGCGGGGCAGAAATTCAATCAGGAAACCCGCGCCGTCCACGCTGCCGGTTTCTGGCGCCCGGACACTGGCGCGCTGATCGTGCGTGAGGACGTTGGCCGCCATAATGCGCTCGACAAGCTCGCCGGCGCGCTGTTACGGCAGGGCGTCACCGCGTCGCAGGGCGTCGTGCTGATGACCAGTCGCGTTTCTGTCGAGCTTGTGCAAAAAGCAGCACGGATCGGCGCGCCGGTCATCGCCGCCGTTTCCGCGCCGACGGCGCTGGCGGTGCGTAACGCCAAAACATGCGGTATGACGCTCATCGCCGTGATGCGTGGCCGCGACTTTGAAGTTTTCACCCATCCCGAACGCATTCTCGAACAGGTTGCCGCTCATGTCGCATAATTCCGTCGACAAGCTTGTCAAAATGGCCAATCAGATCGCTACCTTCTTTACGGCCCAGAAAAGCGGCGATCCCGTCGCCGGCATGGCCGAACATCTGGCGAAATTCTGGGAGCCGCGGATGCGCGCCGCGATCATCGAGCATGCCGCGCATGGCGGCGCCGGGCTTGATCCTTTCGCGCTTGAGGCGGTCAAGCGTTTGCCGCCCGTCTCGGTCGGCTGAGCGAGCGCCGGCATGACCGATCAGATTTGCCCCTGCCGCCAGACCTCTGACGACAAGCGCGCCTATAAGGACTGTTGCGCTCCCTATATCGAGCAGGATCAGCCGGCGCCGACGGCGGAAGCGCTGATGCGTTCGCGCTACAGCGCCTTTGCGGTTGAGAATATCGATTATCTCGAACGCACGCTGGCGCCCGAAGCGCGTCATGATTTCGACCGCAAGGCGATTGCTCATTGGGCGCGACAGTCGCAATGGGTCGGGCTTGATATTCTCTCGACCGAAGACGGCAAGGCCGGCGATAAAAGCGGCTATGTCGAGTTCATCGCGCATTTTGTCAGCGAAGGCGAGCGCATGGCGCATCGCGAACGGTCGCTGTTTCGGTTCGATGATGCGGACGGCCGCTGGTATTTCGTCGAGGAGGCCAATCGCAAAAACGCCCCCATCGTCAAGGGCCAGCAACCCGGCCGCAACGATCCCTGTCCCTGCGGCTCCGGCAAGAAATACAAGAAGTGCTGTGGCGCGGCGGCTTAGCCGTAAACGCTCGCCCGGAGTTGACGCATGCTGTGGGAAACGGACTGGACATGGGGCATCCTAACATTAGCCCTGTGCATTGTTTTCCATGTAACCGGTCTGGTGGCGCTGCGGCGGCTTGTTATTTTCCCGCTTGTTTCCAGTCTCCGGGCTAAATCCGCAATCTTCTCAATTTCAATTTTTTCGTTTTTGGCCATATCCGCCGTTCTTTTCCATGCGATCGAAGCCGCGATATGGGCGGTGATGTATGTCCGGCTGAATGTTTTAACCGACTTTTCGCAGGCCTATCTTCACTCATTGGGCGCTTTTTCGACCTATGGAAATTCCGGTTATGATTTGAACACGAAATGGCGGCTGCTGTCACAGATAGAAGCAATGAACGGCATTGTCGCTTTTGGCCTGACGACAGCCTTCCTCTATTCTGCGGCGCATCTCATTCATCAAAACAGTGAAGAAACAGAAGTGGATTTCCTCAAGACAGGTAAATAATCCCGCGGTAGGCGGGTCCCCCGGCCAAGGATATCTTGTGGTCATCCTGTCTGGGGCGGCAGAGCTAGAGCCTATCGACTCCGATAATGTTTTCCGCGTGTTTGGGCTGGCGTCTCACCAAATTGGCGAGCGTAATAGGCGATAAAATTCGAGGGCGACGAAAATCCAAGCCGGCGTGACAGTTCGATGATGGTGATCGGCGCTGTATCCGCCATCAGACAGTCGCGCGCGGTCATCAGACGTTCCCGTTGTTGCCACGCCATCGGTGAACAGGCAAATCTCGATTTGAACTGATACTGAAGATTTCTCGCCGACATGCCGCTCAGCGTTTCAAGCTCGGTCATTGTGAAGGGCTTGCGCGTCATATCTTTCATTGCGTCGCAAACACGATCCAGCGCATCTCTGGCGTTGTGGACGTTATTTGGGACATCCGTCGCTTGCCTGAAAAATAACCGTGGATGCAGAAGCAGCGATG
>JALRFG010000060.1:321-9969 GCA_023253795.1 Methylocystis sp. | reverse complement strand
AAGAGGTGGCGGTCGAGACGATTGACGATGTGGATGACGTCGAGATCGAGGACGACGATACGGACGACACCTTCCTCGAAGAGGAAGAAGGCGAGGACGACGACGTCGCCGGCCTGATCGACGGCGATATCGAAACCGACGAGGAAGGCTAGGCCGCTGAGCCGGTTCCGGGCCATTCGCGTCGACCGCGACGGCGAGGGCTCCCGCGCCGCCTATGTCGAAATGGACGAAGCCGAGCTGATGCCCGGCGACGTCGATCTCGACGTGACCCATTCCGCCATCAACTACAAGGACGGCCTCGCCATCACCGGCGAACGTCCGGTCGTCCGGCGCTTTCCGATGATCCCCGGCGTTGATCTCGCCGGACGCGTGACGCGCTCGACCCATCCCGATTTCAAACCCGGCGACCGCGTCGTCGCCACCGGCTGCGGCGTCGGCGAATCGCATTTCGGCGGTTTCGCCGAGAAAGCCCGGCTCAACGGCGACTGGCTGACGCATCTTCCTGATGGACTCACCGCCGCGCGCGCCATGACCGCCGGCACCGCCGGTCTGACCGCCATGTTCTGCCTGCTGGCGCTTGAGCGCCACGGGCTGACGCCGGCGGACGGAACCGCCATCGTCACCGGCGCCGCCGGCGGGGTCGGCTCCTTCGCCGTGGCCTTGCTGGCCCGCTCCGGCTGGCGGGTCGCCGCCGTCACCGGGCGAGAGAGCGAAGCCGATTATCTGCGCCAGCTCGGCGCCAGCGAAATTCTGGCCCGCGACGCCTTCACGACGCCCGGGAAGCTTCTTCAGGAACAAAGATTCGCCGCCGGCGTCGATATGGTGGGCGGCGTCACCCTCGCCAATCTTCTGGCCCAGACCCGCTGCGACGGCGCCATCGCCGCCTGCGGTAATGTCGGCGGCATGGATCTGCCGACCAGCGTCGCGCCCTTCATTCTGCGCGGCGTGTCCCTGCTCGGGGTCGAAAGCGTCCGGCCGCGCATCGCCTTGCGCCGCGAGGCTTGGGGACGGCTCGCCGCCGATCTCGATCCGGCGCTGATCGACGCCATGCGGGAAACCGTGCCCTTTGATCAGGCGCTGGAGAAGGCGAAAACGATTGTCCGCGGGGCGATTCGCGGTCGCACCGTGATCGAAATGCCGGCGGCCGCCGACAGCTGAACCGCATTGGCCCGGACGCGGCGCGCAGATGAGCGAATTGTCGCAAGTATCGCAAAATTCTCGACATTAACCGGCGTCTCGGGTCTAATGCCGCCAAGGCCTTCAGGGCCGATTATTTTTCGCTTCGATCACCCGTTTCGAGGATCCCCACGCATGAGCTCGGCTTTCACCAAAGAGCAGGACGACGACAATCCGCGCGAGGATTTGCCCGATCGCACGGTCAGTCCGCACCGCAATCTCGTGACGCCGGAAGGACTTGAGCAGATCGAGCGCGAACTGACCCGCCTGCACAAGGAAATCGACAAGGCCACCGCCGCCGCCGACAATCATGCGCTCGCCGTCGCCCTGCGCGACCTGCGCTACTGGACGTCGCGCCGCGCCAGCGCCGAAGTGGTTCATCCGATCGCCGATCATGCGCATGTGCGCTTCGGCCATCGCGTCGTCGTCGAACTCGACGACGGCGAGCGCCGCAGCTTCAGGCTGGTCGGCGAGGACGAGGGCGATCCGGCGAAGGGGCTCATCCCCTATGTTGCGCCGCTGGCGCAGGGGTTGATGGGCAAAAGCGTCGGCGATGGCGCGGAAGTCATCCACCACAGCGCCAAAATCGTCGAAATCAGCTAGAGCATTTCCCGGTCTGATTGAAACAGACCGGGGCTATTGTCTCATGTTTTTGCCGCGCTTTCTTTCGCCGAACCGGTTTCCACTTCGGCGGAAAGCGCTCTAAAGCCGGCGACGGCGCGGCCGGCCCGGTTCAAGGTCATGTCCGATCTGTTTCAAGCCGCCAAACTGGACAGCGCCGCGCCCCGGCCGCTGGCCGATCGGCTACGGCCCGCCGCGCTCGATGAAGTCGCCGGACAGGATCATTTGCTTGGCCCCGACGGCGCGCTGACGCGGCTGATACGCGCCGGCTCGATGGGATCTCTCATTTTCTGGGGACCGCCCGGCACCGGCAAGACGACGGTAGCGCGGCTGCTGGCGCATGAGACGGATCTCGTCTTCGCCCAGATTTCGGCGATCTTCTCTGGCGTCGCCGATCTCAAGAAAACGTTTGAGGCCGCGCGCGCGCGCCGTATGGCGGGCCAAGGCACGCTGCTCTTCGTCGACGAAATTCATCGCTTCAACCGCGCCCAACAGGATTCCTTTCTGCCGGTGATGGAGGACGGCACGATCACGCTGATCGGCGCGACGACCGAGAATCCCTCTTTCGAACTCAATGCGGCGCTGCTGTCGCGCGCGCGCGTGATGATTTTTCAATCGCTCGACGCCGACGCTATCGAAAAACTTCTTGCGCGCGCTGAGGCTGTGGCAGGCCGTCCGCTGCCGCTCGACGCCGACGCCCGCGCCGCACTTGTCGCCATGGCGGATGGCGATGGCCGCGCTGCGCTCACTTTGTCGGAAGAAATCTGGCGCGCCGCGCGCGACGGTGAAATCTTCGATCGCGCCGCATTGTCGAATGTCGTGCAACGACGCGCGCCGATTTACGACAAGGCGCAGGAAGGCCACTACAATCTGATTAGCGCGCTGCATAAAAGCGTGCGCGGCTCCGATCCCGATGCGGCGCTCTATTATCTCGCGCGCATGCTCGACGCCGGCGAAGATCCGTTGTTTCTGGCGCGACGCGTCGTGCGCATGGCGGTGGAGGACATTGGCCTGGCCGATCCGCAGGCGCTGGTCGTCGCCAACGCCGCCAAGGACGCCTATGATTTTCTCGGCAGCCCGGAAGGCGAACTCGCGTTGGCGCAAGCGGTGATTTATGTCGCGACCGCGCCGAAATCGAACGCAGCCTATGTCGCCTACAAAGCGGCGCGGCGTCTGGCGCAGGAAAAAGGATCGCTCGCGCCGCCGAAAATCATTCTCAATGCGCCAACCTCAACCATGCGCGACGCCGGCTATGGCGCGGGCTATGAATATGACCATGACGCGCCCGACGCCTTCTCAGGCCAGAATTATTGGCCCGATTCGCTGAAACCGCAGAAAATGTACCGGCCTGTCGAACGCGGATTCGAACGCGAACTCGCCAAACGGCTTGATTATTGGGAGCGGCTGCGGCGCGAGCGCGGCCAAAACTAACGCCAAACATGCCTTTGCAAGCCCGATTCTGTTGCCGAATTGTCACGTCGCCCGGCAATCACGCTGCAGGTCGTCTTTTTAGCCCTGCTTTTCATTGACCGTGCACGGATCGTCGCCGTAAGTTTTTTGAGACAGCGGCGCTCGCCATCACGGCGAAAAAGACCGCGAAAGTTTTGATCTGGACACACACAAGAGGGCTCAACAATGAAAAAGCTTCTTCTCTCGGCTGTTTCGCTGGCCGTTCTGACCGGTTCGGCGATCGCCGCTGACCTCCCGACCCGCAAAGAGCCGGTTCTGCCGCCGCCGCCTTCCTTCACCTGGGCCGGCCTTTATGGCGGTGTGAACGTTGGTTACGGCTTCGGCGCCAACGGCTCGGGTTATGGCTCCTGGGCGGCTCCGTCGGTCAACGTCGCCGGTGGCCAGGTTGGCAGGATGAACACCAACGCTTCCGGCGTACTCGGCGGCGGACAGATTGGTTACAACTACCAGTGGAACCCCTACCTCGTGCTCGGCTTTGAGGCGGATGCTCAGGCTTCTGACGTTAGCGGAACTTCCTATGCTGCTGGCCCTGCATACACAGGCAACGCCATTGCTACTGGGCTGAATTCAATGACGATTGACTGGTTTGGCACAGCGCGTGGCCGTATCGGCCTGACGATGCCAGGCTACTCCAACTTCATGGTCTACGGCACCGGCGGCTTCGCCTACGGCTATGTGAACAACACGGCCTCGACCAGCTACCTGATGACAGGCGCTCTCGTCGGTCAGGGCGCTGCCGGCTCCTCCACGCTCGGCAACACCCAGACGGGTTGGACCGCCGGCGGCGGCATCGAGTGGTCGCCCCAGACCGTCCCGACCTGGTCGGCGAAAGTCGAGTATCTCTACACGAACCTGGGCTCCGCCAATCAGGCGATCTACTCCCAGTATATGTCAGCTCCTGAGTATTTCTTCGGTGGCAATCGTTCGACGCAGACCGCCTTCAATCTGGTCCGCGTTGGCCTGAACTGGCACTTCAACCCCTTCGTGGGCGCGCCGATCGTCGCCAAATACTGATTTCTCGGTATTGGTCTAAAAATCAAAGCCCGGCCTCACGGCCGGGCTTTTCTGTTTCGGGCGCTTTTACGCCGCTTTTGGCTGGCATGAAAAAAGCGACGGCGAACCGATTCATCCCCCGATTATTGCCCCTTTGAACGTCGCCCAATCTGGCCCGGACTCCCGGCCGGTGATAAAGCTTTGAATTGGCGCAATTACTTTGCGGCGCCAGTTTTCCCCGCGCGCCAAAACGCGCTCATGTCCGGGTGTGGATCGACGGATCAAGATGCAGCGGAACGCTCCCCTCGCCCTCGCCATCGTGCTGAGTCTTGCCGCCGGCGCGACGATCCCGGTCCTTTACAACCGCCTGACCGCCCCGGCGACCGACCCGACAAAAACCGCCGATGGCGCGACAGGCGCAGATAACGCCGCGCTGATCCGCCTGACTCCGGCGCAAATCGCCACCGCAAAGATTGAAACGGCCAAAGTTGGCCCCGGCGCGCTCGCCCGCCGGATCATCGTGCCGGCGACAATCAAGCCGGATCCCGACCAGCTTGCCCGCGTCGCCGCGAAAGTTTCCGGAGTCGTCGCGGAAATGCGCAAACGTCTCAACGCCGAAGTTGCGCGCAACGAAACCATCGCCGTGATTGATTCACGCGAAGTTGCGGACGCAAAAAGCGAATATCTCGCGGCGGCGGTCAATTTCGATCTGCAGACGCAACTTTTCCAGCGTGAAAAACGTCTGTTCGAACGCGGCATCACTGCGGAAGTTCTGTTTCTGAGAGCCAAGGCCACCTACACCGAGGCGAAGCTGCGCGCCGATCTGGCGCGACAAAAGCTCGCCGCGCTCGATCTCTCGGAAACCGAGATCGCCGCGCTTTCCAGCCAATCCATGGACCAGTTGAGACAGAAGAATATCCGGGCGCCGATCACGGGACGCGTGATTGAACGTCTGGTCAATATTGGGCAGCCGGTCACCTCTGAAACCCAGATTTACGTTCTCGCCGATCTGTCGGTCGTCGAAGCCGATCTCGCAATTCCGCTCGGCAACCTCGCCAGCATTCAGCAAGGGCAGCCGGTCACAATCACAACCCCGGACGGTCGACGCATCGAGGGGCAAGTGTCGATCATCAGCGCCATCGTGACGCCGGAAACACGGACCGGTCATGTCGTCGCCAGTTTCAAAAATCCCAATTTCGCACTGAACCCCGGCGTGTTGGTCAATGCGGAAATCGCTCTCGCCCAAGCGCACGCCGATATGTTGATTCCACGCGTCGCCATACAGACCATTCACAATGAGCCGACGGTTTTTGTGAAAGTCGCCGATGGCTTCGAAAAACGCATCGTCGAAACCGGTGAGGGCGACGACGCCTCCGTCGAAATCGTCAAGGGCCTGAAGCCCGGCGACAGCATCGCCGTCGTCAACAGTTTTGTGCTGAAGGCCGAAGCGGGCAAAAATGAAATTCCGGAGGAGTGACGACGTCGCGCCATGATGCAGCGGATCATCACCTTCTCTGTTCAACAACGCTGGCTGGTCGTGCTGCTGGTCGCGCTTGTTGGCATGTTCGGCGGATGGGCGTTGATCAATCTGCCGATCGACGCCGTTCCCGACATCACCAACAATCAGGTGCAGATCAACGCGCGCGCGCAGGCGCTGTCGGCGTTTGAAATCGAAAAGCAGGTCACCTTCCCGATCGAGAACGCCATGGCCGGCATTCCGGGTCTGGAATATACGCGCTCACTGTCGCGCAATGGCTTCGCGCAGGTCACGGTCGTCTTCGGAGATGGCGTCGATATTTATTTCGCACGCCAGCAAGTCGCCGAGCGCCTCAATCAGGCGCGCGAGGATTTCCCGCCGCTGGTTGAAATCCGGATGGGGCCGATCGCCACCGGCCTGTCTGAAATCTACATGTGGACGGTGCGCTACAAGGAGCCAAAGAAACGGGCGGCGCATGATGGCGAACCCGGCTGGCAAAGAGACGGCGCCTATCTGACGCCGGAAGGCGCTCTGCTGGCGACGCAGGTGGAGAAAGAGTCCTATCTGCGCACCGTGCAGGACTGGATCATTCGTCCGCAATTGCGCACCGTGCCGGGCGTCGCCGGCGTCGACTCTCTGGGCGGCTTCGTCAAGGAATATCATATTCAGCCAGACCCCGCGAAGCTGACGGCGCTGGGTCTCTCCTTTGATGATCTCGCCGGCACGGTTGCAAAAAACAACGTCAGCCGCGGCGCCGGCTATGTCGAACGTAATGGCGAAGGGCTGGTCGTGCGCAGCGGCGGGCGCCTCGAAAACCTCGACGACATCCGCAAAGTCGTCGCGACGACGCGCAATGGCGTGCCGGTGCGTGTCGGCGACATCGCCACGGTCGGCATTGGCAAGGAGCTGCGTGTCGGCAGCGCCAGCATGAATGGCGAAGAAGTGGTGATCGGCACCACGCTGATGCTGATCGGCGCCAACAGCCGAACGGTTTCGGAAGCTGTCGACGCGCGCATGAAGCAGATCGAAAAATCGCTGCCGCCGGGCATCGAGGTGCGCACGATCCTGAACCGGACCCTGCTTGTGGAAGCCACCATCAAGACGGTGGCGAAAAATCTGCTCGAAGGCGCTGCGCTGGTCATTCTCGTGCTGTTTGTCATGCTCAGCGATTTCCGCGCCGCGCTGGTGACGGCGACGGTCATTCCGGTGACGATGCTGTGCCTGGCGATCGGCATGTATCTCGGCAAGATCAGCGCCAATCTGATGAGCCTGGGCGCGCTTGATTTCGGCCTGATCGCCGATGGCGCGATTATCGTCGCGGAGAACAGTCTGCGCCGCCTGTCCGAACGCCATCATGCACTGGGCCGACCGCTCACCAATGACGAACGCTTCGACACCGTGATCACCTCCGCCGTCGAAATGCGCCGGCCAACGGTTTACGGACAAGCGATCATCATTCTCGTCTATCTGCCGATTCTGAGTTTTTCTGGCGTCGAAGGCAAAATGTTTCATCCGATGGCGATGACGGTGATCATTGCGCTGCTATCGGAATTTCTGCTGTCGCTGACATTTTTCCCGGCGATGATTGCGCTCTTTGTCTCCGGTCATGGCGAGGAGGGCGAAAACGCCCTCGTGCGCAGCCTGAAACATATTTACCAGCCGGTGCTGACGTGGGCGATGGAAAAGCCGCGCAAGGTGATGGCCATCGGCGTCGGCTCCTTCGCGCTCGCTGCGCTGATTTATTCCAGCCTCGGTCAGGAATTCATCCCGACGCTGGATGAAAAAAATATCGCCATGCAGGCGAACCGCATTCCAAGCGCATCTCTGGGACAATCCCAAGCGATGCAGCTTGAGATCGAAAATGTTGTGCGCGCCTTCCCGCAAGTCGCCTATGTGTTTTCGAAAACCGGCACGGCGGAAGTGGCGACCGATCCCATGCCGCCCAATCTGACCGACACTTTCATCATGCTCAAGCCGCAGGATGAGTGGCCGGACCCGCATTTGCCCAAAAATGAATTGATCACGCAGATCGGCGACAAGCTCGCGCAGCTTCCCGGCAACGCCTATGAATTCACCCAGCCGATTCAATTACGCTTTAACGAACTGCTCGCCGGCGTGCGCGGCGATATCGCCGTCAAGGTTTTCGGCGAGGATTACGACGCAATGTTGCGCGCGGCCAACCATATCGCCGCCATTCTGCGCGAAACCAAAGGCGCCGAAGATGTGAAGGTGGAGCAGGTCACCGGCCTGCCCTTGCTCGACATCCAGATCGACAAGGCAGCGATCGCCCGCTTAGGCCTAAGTCTGTCAACAGTTCAAGATGCAATCGGCGCCGCGATCGGCGGCCAGCGCGCCGGCATGATCTTTGAAGGTGACCGTCGTTTTCCGATCTTTGTGCGTCTGGGCGACAATCTGCGCGAGAATGCCGCCGCGCTGGAAACAATTCCCGTATCCCTGCCGCCTGACGCGACCGGTCGCATCTCGACGGTTCAGCTCAAACAACTGGCAAAATTCACGACGATTGACGGCCAGAATCAGGTCTCGCGCGAGAATGGCAAGCGCCGCGTCGTTGTCAGCGCCAATGTGCGCAGGCGCGACATCGCCTCGGTGGTGAATGAAGCGCGCACGAAAGTCGATGCGCATGTCAAAGTGCCGGCCGGTTACTGGATTGTCTGGGGCGGACAATTTGAAAATCTCGCAGCGGCGCGCGATCGCCTGATGGTTGTTGTGCCGATCTGCTTTTTCATGATTTTCCTGCTGCTCTATTCGGCGCTGGGCTCGGCGCGTGACGCGATGCTGGTGTTCACCGCCGTGCCGCTGGCGCTGTCGGGCGGTGTCGCCGCGCTCTGGCTGCGCGGCATGCCGATGTCGGTATCGGCGGCGGTCGGGTTTATCGCTCTGTCAGGCGTCGCCGTGCTCAACGGCCTGGTGATGCGCACCTATATCCATCAGCTCGAATCCAGAGGCATGGACGAACGCGAAGCGATCTTCACCGGCGCGATGACGCGTTTACGACCGGTGACGATGACGGCGCTGGTCGCCTCACTCGGTTTTGTGCCGATGGCGCTGGCGACCAGCACCGGCGCCGAAGTGCAACGGCCCATCGCCACGGTTGTGATCGGCGGCCTGATCAGCGCCACAGCGTTGACGCTGATTGTCCTGCCGGCGCTCTACGCCTATTACGCGAAGAAGAAAAAAGCTGCGCCTCCCGTCGGGGAGCCCGTATGAGAAAATTCTTTCTCATATGCGCAGTCATCGGCGGCGGCGGGATCTCACAAGCCGCCAACGCCGAAACGATCGGCGATGCGCTGACCAACGCCTATAATCATAATCCAAGCCTCAACTCGGGTCGCGCCAATTTGCGCGCCGTTGATGAAGGCGTTCCGATCGCCAAAGCCGGCATGCGTCCACGCGTGTCGGTCAACAGCTATCTCGGCGCCCAGCAAAACCGGTTCGTGCAGCGGCAGGATGATCTCACGATTCCAGATGATCCAAACCGTTATACGGTCTGGAACCTACAAGAAGGCCGCAGCGTCGCGCGTTCGGCCGGCATTACCGTCGAACAACCGATATTCGATGGATTCAAGGCGAAGAACACCATGAGCGCGGCTGAGTCGGCGGTGTTCGCCGAGCAGCAAAGGCTACGGTTTCTTGAACAAAAAGTGTTGTTCGACACCGCCTCCGCCTACATGAATGTTTTGCGCGACACTGCGGCGTTAAAGCTTCAGCAAAATCATGTGATGGTTTTGGAAGAGCAGCTCCGCCAAACAAAAGAAAGATTCGAAGCCGGGCAAATCACCCTGACGGATGTTGCGCAAGCGCAATCCCGACTCGCGGCGGGTCAGGCGCAGGAAAGCGCCGCGCGCGCGATGCTAGAGACAAGCATCGGCGCCTATCAACAGGTTGTCGGG
>JALRFG010000060.1:0-311 GCA_023253795.1 Methylocystis sp. | reverse complement strand
ATTGATAAATTCCTGCCGCGCACACGTGAAGAGGCGGAAAGAATCGCCGCCAGCGAGCATCCGATGATTTTGGCGGCGCTGCATGACGCAGACGCTTCCGATTTTGACATTAAATCCATTGAAGCGGATTTCCTGCCGAAACTGTCGATCGTCGCCGATGTGTTCACGCAAACCAATATGAACATCATCTACGATCGCAATATCGCCGGCATGATCGGCGGACGCCTGAATGTGCCGCTCTATGATGGCGGCAGCACCTCCGCCCAATTGCGCCAGGCGAAAGAGATCGCCGGCAAAAAGAAACTCGATGC
>JALRFG010000005.1 GCA_023253795.1 Methylocystis sp. | reverse complement strand
TCGCAAGCTGGATCGCCTCGACAGCGCGCTCGTGAACGCCTTCCTGCGACACAGCCTTGTCGTGCATGTCCTTGTCGCCATCGAGATGGATCGACCAGGTGAAATACGGGCTCGGCTTGTATTGATCGATTTTTTTGCTGAGCAGCAGGGCATTGGTGCAGACGATGGCGAATTTGCCGCGCGCAATAATGCCTTCGACAATCTGCGGCAGATCCTTGTGCAGCAGCGGTTCGCCGCCGGCGATCACCACGACGGGCGCGCCGCATTCGTCGACCGATTTGAGGCATTCCTCAACCGAGAGACGTTTATTCAGAATATGATCGGGGTAATCGATCTTGCCGCAACCCGAGCAAGCCAGATTGCAACGGAACAACGGTTCGAGCATCAGGACGAGCGGATAACGCTTCACGCCCATGACATGTTGCTTGACGATATAAGCGCCGATCTTCGCGACGTAGCGGAAAGGTATGGACACGGCAGATTCCTGTTGTGATACGCGAGCCTTCAAGGGACTGCGAGACAAAGGGCGCCGGCGCGGAAAACCGCGAGCGTTCGCCATTTGGGGCGTCTAGCATGAAACAACGCAGCGGGGAAACCTGCGACCTTGTCGCGGATTTTCTCACTGCGCCTTGCCTTAAGGACCAAATCAGTCTCTTTTCGGGCGTGAGAGCGGCAGTGAGATGGGCGTCGAGAAGCCCAACATGCGTTTCCGGGAGTTTTGAGCCGATGAACCGAGCGCAAAATCCGCCGCACGGCGGCCTGTCAGAGCGTCGCCGCCCATGACTTCTGCGCCGACGCCCGCCGCTCCCGAAACGGCAGAGCCAATAAAAAACAATATGTTAAATAAAATGATGAAGCCGCTGCGGCATCTCTGGGCGGGCCAGATCGATCTCGGCCGGGTCGGCATGGCGGTGGCGCTGCCCGTGCTCGCCTGGGTGTTCTACACGACCGCCTCCGGCATGATCGACATCATGCAAAAGGAGCCGGACGACCTGGTCGGCGTCGCCGGCACGCTGGTCGCCACCTCGGCGATTCTGATCATGCTGGCCTCGACCTCCTGGTCGCTGGGCGCCGATCTCGCCGCGCTGATCGCCCATCGGCGCATGGCGCGGGAGCGGATGATCATCAAGACGCTGGTGACCGCCCTGGTCTTCACCTTTGTCTTCTCGATCTCGGCCTTTTTCTCTTTTACCTATTATTACAATAACATATTCAAACTTTCCTCGCGCAAGATCGTCGCAGAGTTGCAGCCCAACGAGCTGGCCGCCGAGGTGATGCTGCCGGCGAGCAAGCAGATCGCCGCCGCCCAGGAGGCGGCTTCGGCCCGAATCGTCGCGACGCCGACCTTCAAGGCCTATCTGGACAGCCTCGACGGGCTGATCGATTCGGCCCGGCAGGCCGGGCCGGCGCTGCGGGAAACGATTCGCAAAAATCAGGAAGCGCAGCGCGCCGTTCTCGCGCAGGCGGCGCGACAGGCCGCCGTCGAACTGGAGGCGGCCCGGACGGCGGCGCGACAGATGGAGGAAGCGCGCGCAGATATTGCGGCGCTCGAAAAAAGCGCCGCCGCCTTCGACGCGATCATCAAATCCAAACAGGACGAGATGGATCAGCTCGCCGCGACGGCGCGGCAAGAGGAGCAACTCGCCGTCGACGCCGAACATGGCCTCGACAATCAGGGCGCGGCCTGTGGTCCCAATTGCCACACCCATCGCGCCAAGGCGCAGGAGGCGCTGCAACGTCTGGCCGTCATTCGCCGCACGCTCTCCGGCCCTTCGAACGAACGCGCCAATGCGCTGAAAAAGCGCGATACGCTCGCCGCTGCATTGATCACGCTGAAACAGAAGGCTGAGGCGGCCGACGCCCTCCCCGGCCGCCCCGCCGCAAAACTGGAAGCGGCGCCCGATCTCGACGCCAATCTGCGCGAACTCATCGCCCTGCGCGATCAACTGCGCGTCGATCCGTCATGGGCGCGCGTGCGCGCGGCTAAACCGCTCTGCGAACCGATTCTCGCCGCAGCCCGACAGGCCAACGCCGCGCCCGCCGCCATTGCACGTGATTTCGCCTGCGAACCGCAGGGCGAAGCCCGCGACCTTCTTTCGGCGCACGACGACGCCATCGCCGCGCGGGCCGCCTATGAGAAAAAATGCGGCGTTGAGGCGGGACTGCGCGATCAATTGAACGCCATCGTCAGCAAAATCCGCGCTGCGCCGGCGTCCGACAAAAACGCCGCCGCAGAAGGATTCAACACAGCGAAGACAGTGATTGATGGCTGCGTCGTCGCCGCCAAGGCGCTCGGACTGAGCGACGCGGACGTACGCGGCTATTTGAAAAAGAGCGACGATTTTCTGCGCGCGCACTCATCGGAGCGCAACAAGTTTGAACTGGCGCGTGAAGCCTTCTGGAGTTTCACGCCGGATTCGACGATGGCGATCTGCGTCGCCATGGCGCAGGACGCTTTTGTGTTCATCATGAAATTCCTGTCGGAGATTTTCAAACGCGGTTTTGAATCACGCGAGCGACGCCAGTTCATGGCTCCACTCGATTTGACGGACGACGAGGACGAGCCGGTCGATATTCGCGCCATGAAAGCGCTGCTGCGCGTCGCGCGGCCCATGCCCGGCGACATGAGCGAAATCGATCTCGGCGCGCAAACAATTACGACATTGCCATCGGCGGTGCGCGAAAATCTGACCGCGATCCTCAATCGGCTGGTGCGCGACGAGATTGCGCATGTCGACCGCAAGGGCGCCTATGTCGTCGACAACGTCACTATCGCGCAGATCGAATCGCGTCTGCATGCGGCGCTCAAGCCGCGCAGCGCGCGTGCGCTGCGCTATGCGCTGGAAGGCGGCGGCGACGGAGTGGGACCGCGCGCTTTTTACGCTGATCCGATCGCCGCGCGCACACGTCGGCGGCGTCCGTCGGCGCTGGAGCGCTATCTTGCAGAAGCGGCCCCGGCTGACGCCGGTATGGAAGGCGGCTAGTTTTTTCCGTCAGGCGGCGGCGGACAAAGCCGCATCTGTCGCAACATTACTGACATAGCGCAGACATACGCCTGGCAGCGGATGCTCAAGACCGCAAACAACGCTGATCTCGTCCCAACGCGGATAGCTCGCCGGCAGATATAGCAGGGCGAAGCCGACAGCCGCCAGAAAATCATTTTCGCTGGCGAAATCACTCGAGCCAAAAGTAAGCGGCGCGTCATCGTTCGATTCTAACGCAGTCGTGAAATGCTCAAGAATGGCGCGCCCCCAGGACGCGCGCGCCAGAACAGACCCCGCTTGATCCGGCGTGATCCAGCGAAAACGCCAGCGCGTTGGCGCTTCAGCGAGGCGGGTTGTTTCGGCCTCATCGACAGGATCGGGATCGGCGCGCAACTGGCGCGCCGCAATGCTGAGACAGGCGGCGGGAAAGCGCCGCCAATCCTCGGCGGCGGCGACCCAGACCGACGATTGATGATGCAGGCGCGCGCCGCCGTTTTCGCCATCCTCGGGACGAAAACGGGCGCGCAGCATCGCCATCGCATCGGCGGACGCCATCCGGGCGACGAAACACCCCAGACCACGCGCCGGCGGCGCCACCACATCAAGTTCAAAGCGGCGGCGTCCGATCAATCGCGCCGGCGACAGACGCCCTTCAAGTTCAGGATCGAGATCCATCGTACGGCGGGTGACGCGATAGCCCTCGCTCGGCGGCACAACGCCGGTGACGGCGTCCGCGAGCTTGCCATAATGCAAGCGCCGGAAGGCGATCGACGCCTCGGCGTCTGGCGGATTGTCTGTGCTCACGACTTTGCGCATCCGTCGGTTGGGAACGACGGGCGAACTCTAGCCGCCAGACTTTAAGCGAGGATTGACGCGGCGGGTTTTTCGGGCGCGCGGGCGTCGAGTTGCGCGAAGGAGAAGGTGAAGGCGCTATCCAGTCCGAGCGCCGCATATAAAAACGGCTCGGCGGTCAGGAAGGGGCGCCAATATTCGTTGCTGGCGCGCGCTTCCTCAAGGCTGGCGCGACGAAAGCGACGTTCGCCGGGCTGATGCGGATCGATATTGGGGTTCTGAAACCGCTTGGTGAAGCCATAGGAAGAAGCGACGGTGAAGCGCACGCTGGCGCCGCCATCTCCCGTCTCCAGCGCGCGCAAACGCTCCAGCCATTGCGCGGCGCGCAGGGATTTGCGCAGCACATGCCACGCCACCGCCGGATCGCAGGCGTAGGTGAAGGCGCTCGGTCCGAGACGCACGAACAGACGCTCATATTGCGAAAACACCACAACGAGGCGTCGCAGTTTTTTATCCGGCGCCAGCGCAAGACGATCGATGAAACGCGTCAAGGCGCCGATCCAGGCGGAATCCTCCAGCCGCACCAGCGGCAGCACCAGCACCACCGCCTCGCTCGCCAGCAATTGCCGCGCCAGCTTGGTTTTCACATCGTTGAGGATCGGAATCTCTGCGCCATCCGGCGGCACGGCGATTTCGCCGGCAGAGTCGACGATCTCCAGCAGCCATGGTCCGGGCGTGACGATCGCCGGCGGCGCCTCGCCGTTCACCGTGAGGCGGAAATAATATTCATAGGTGTCGAGCGTATCGGTGGCGACGCCGCCCAGCGCGAAATCGCGTTTCAGGCGTTCGTAATCGCCTTCCTCATGAGCCAGAAAATCGGCGGGGCGGATCTCGGTCGCCGCTGCGCGAAAATCGCCCTCGGTCACAGGCTGCAACGCCGGCCGCAGGCGCGGCGAATAACCAAATGCGCCCTGCGCCACACATTCCGTCAATGACGCGAGCAGCGAGGATTTGCCGCTCGCTTTCGGTCCGATCAGACAAATGGTGCTTTTTTCCGTCATGCCCTGCTGCGCGCGTCTCTGGCCCCGCCTCGCCCGGACAATACAGACGCGGGGGCGCGGGGCAAAGGGCGACAGACATGACAACGCAGGGACCGGCGCGGGTGACGCTTCGCCGGCGACGTGCTAAGCGCGGATATGCTTGAAGGACTGCCTCCCAACGGCGCCAGCCATGTGCTGCGCCTCGTCTGCGATCAGCGCCGCGCCCGCGCCATCGCCGACATCATTGTCGAAACTTTCGACCCCACCGAGACCGCCGCCGCCGCTTTCGAAGAGCCGGATGGGGTGAGCTGGGCGGTGGAGATTTATTTCGCCGAACCGCCGGACGAGGACGAGATTCGCGAACTGATCGCCGCCGTGAGCGATGCGGAGACGGCGCAGGCCGCCCGTTTCGAACAGATCGCCAAACAGGATTGGGTGCAGAACGCGCTCGCCGGGCTGAAGCCGGTGCGCGCCGGACGGCTGGTGGTGCATGGCTCGCATGATCGCGGCAAGCTGCGCGCCAATGACATTGGCGTCGAGATCGAAGCAGCGCTCGCCTTTGGCACAGGCCATCACGGCACCACGCTGGGTTGCCTGCGCATGCTCGACAGCATTCTGAAACGCCGTCGGCCGCAACGCGTCCTCGATGTCGGCTCCGGCACAGGCGTGCTCGCCATCGCCGCCGCTCGGCTGCTGCGCCAGACGGTGGCCTGCGGCGACATCGATCCTGTCGCCGTCGAAACCGCCCGCGCCAACGCCCGCGCCAACGCCGCCGGCGCCTTTGTGCGGCCGGTGGTCGCCCCCGGCCTGCGCCATCCGGCGCTGGTCGGCCAATATGATCTGATCTTCGCCAATATTCTGGCGAAGCCCCTGCGCCTGCTCGCGCCCTCGATCGCCGGCGCAGCCGCCGGCGGCGCCGAGCTGGTGCTCTCCGGCCTGCTCGCCCGCGATGTGCCCGGCGTGCTTGCCGCCTATCGCGGACAGGGCTTCGCCCTCGCCCGGCGTTACGACATCGACGGCTGGGCGACGCTGCTGCTGCGCCGGGGCGGCGCACAGCCGCTGCCGCAGGACGATGACGACGACGATGAGGACGACGACGATTGATGGTTGCCGGACGGCGCGGCGGTCACTAGCTTCCATCTATGTTCGAAGCAAAATTCCAATCCTTCGCCGATCCCGCCGCCGCCAATGAAAGCGCCCCCCGCATTAAAGCGTTGCGCGCCACGCTTGCAGAGCAAGGGCTCGCCGGCTTTCTCGTGCCGCGCGCCGACGCGCATCAAAACGAATATGTGCCCAGATCCGCCGAACGGCTCGCCTGGCTGACCGGCTTCACCGGCTCCGCCGGCTTCGCCGTGATTCTGGCGACGAAAGCGGCGATTTTTGTCGATGGCCGTTATGTGATTCAGGTGCGCGGCGAAATTGATCCGCGCGTGATGACGTCGCTCGACATCTCGACCATCGCGCCCGCCACATGGCTCGCCGAAAATGCGCCCGACGGCGGCCGCATCGGGTACGACCCATGGCTGCACACCAGCGGCCAGATCGAACGTTTCCGCAAAGCGCTCGAAGGTAAAAACGTCACGCTGATTCCGGTCGACGATAATCCGATCGACGCGATCTGGCGCGACCGTCCGGCCGAACCCATCGGAAGCGTGACGCTATATCCGGCCCGTCTTGCCGGCGAAACCGCTAACGCCAAAATCAAACGCCTGCGCGCGCAACTGGGCGACGCCGACGCGGCGCTGTTCTCCGATCCGCACGCAATCGCCTGGACGTTCAACATTCGCGGCGCCGATGTGGCGCACACGCCGATCGCGCTGTGTTTTGCGTTATTGCCGAAGACCGGCAAGCCGACGCTGTTTATCGACGCCGAAAAGCTCGACGCCAAAACCCGCGCGGCGCTCGAAAAATTTCTCGATCTTTCCCCGCCGGAAGCTCTGGCCGACGCGTTGACGCGTCTGGGCCACGACAAGGCGACAGTGCTCTTTGACGCGGCGACGGCGCCATCGAAACTTGTCGAAACCCTGCGCGCCGCAGGCGGCGCGCCGAAGCTCGTCGCCGATCCGGCGTCGCTGCCAAAGGCGGTGAAAAACGCCTCGGAACTGGCGGGCGCGCGCGCAGCGCATGTTCGCGACGGGCTGGCGCTGACGCGTTTTCTGGCGTGGTTTTCTCAGGCGGCGCCAAAAGGCGGACTGACCGAAATCTCCGCTGCGCAGGCGGTCGAAACTTTCCGGCGCGAAGCCGGCGATCTGCGCGACATTTCTTTCCCGACGATTTCGGCCTTTGGCGAACATGCGGCGATCCCGCATTATCGCGTCACCGAAAAAAGCAATCTGCGCATCGGCAAGGGCGTTTATCTTGTCGACAGCGGCGCGCAATACCTCGACGGCACGACAGATGTGACGCGCACCGTCGCGATTGGTCGCCCCTCAAAACAGTTTCGCGAACATTATACGCGTGTGCTCAAGGGCCATATCGCCATCGCCCGCGCTGTGTTTCCGAAAGGCGTCGGCGGCGCGCAGCTTGACGCTTTTGCGCGGGCCGCTCTTTGGGAGGCGGGCCTCGATTTCGATCACGGCACCGGACATGGCGTCGGCGTTTATCTCTCCGTGCATGAAGGGCCGCAGCGCATCTCGCGTCTCGACACGACGCCGCTGCAACCCGGCATGATCCTGTCGAATGAGCCGGGTTACTACCGCGCCGGCGATTATGGCATCCGGCTTGAAAATCTCGTGATTGTCGAGAAGCGCGACATCAAGGGCGGCGAGCGCGAGATGTACGGGTTTGAAACGATTACGCTGGCGCCCTTCGATCTCGCCAGCATCGACCCAAAGCTTCTGAGTGAGACGGAAATCGACTGGCTCGACGCCTATCATGCGCGGGTGCGCAAGACTCTGTCGCCGCTTGCCGATCCAAAAACGCGCGCATGGCTGCGCGGCGCGACGCGCAAACTTCTTTCAGACTAACCGAGTTCGCTCCGCAATAAACGCGCCGCTTAGGCGGTCTTTACGTTAATCACGCCGTCGCGCGCGCTGGCCGTTAGCAACCCCGGCGTGCTTTGAGCGCGGGCGCAGACGCCATCGCGACCCACCACGATCAGCGCGCCGACGCCGCTGACTTTCTCGACCAGTCGACGGATCGCTTCATCTGTCGCGGCCTGCGTCTCTAGCCCCAGATCCTCGATCAGGAAGCCAACCGTGCGGGCGAGCGAGGTGCGCAGAAAATGTTCGCCGACGCCGGTGCAGGAAACGGCGCAACTGGCGTTATCGGCGAATACGCCGGCGCCGATCACCGGCGAGTCGCCAACCCGTCCCGGTAGTTTATTGGTCATGCCGCCCGTCGAGGTCGCTGCAGCGAGATTGCCGGCGCGATCGCGCGCGACGGCGCCGACTGTGCCAAGCTTCTTCGCCGATGGCGCGCCCTGCGACGCAACGTGATCCAGCGCCGTCTCATTGCGGGCTTTCGCGCGGGCGAGATCGGCAAGGCGCTCGGGCGTCTGGAAATAGCTTTCGGGGACCATTTCGACATTGTTGCGCCGCGCGAAGGCCTCTGCCCCTGCGCCAATCAGAAACACATGCGCGCTGTTCTCCATCACCGTCCGCGCGGCGAGGATCGGATTTTTGATCCGCCCGACGCCGGCAACCGCGCCAGCCGACAGATCGCGCCCGTCCATGATCGCGGCGTCGCATTCGGCGACGCCATCGGCGTTGAGCACCGAACCAAAGCCGGCGTTGTAAAGCGGATCGTCCTCAAGCAGCGTCACGCACAGGCTGACGGCGTCGCGCGCCGTTCCGCCGCGCTCAAGCAGATCGGCGCCCGCCGAAACGATGCGATGCAGAGACGGCTCGAAACGCTCCGGATTTCGGATCACGCCGGCGCCGCCATGAATCATCAGAGAATAGCCGGACATGAAACGCTCCGCCGTCGCGCTCAGGAGGCGGGACGGCCTTTTTTATCGAAGAAAAGCGCCTGACTGATAGTCGCTTTCACCATCTCGACCCGATAGGGCTTGCTGATCAGAAAGGCGGGCTCCGGACGTTCGCCTGTGAGCAGTCGTTCCGGAAAGGCGGTGATGAAAATCACCGGCGAATCGGCCTGCGCCAGCAGATCATTCACCGCATTGAGCCCGGATGTGCCATCGGCGAGCTGGATATCCGCAAGGATGAGGCCGGGCCGGCGCGTTTTCGCCAGTTCCAGCGCTTCACCATGGGTGCGGGCGACGCCGATCACGCGATGGCCAAGATCTTCGCAAATAAACTGGATATCCTGCGCGATCAGCCCTTCATCCTCGATGATCAACACATCGGTCGCGACACGCTGGGCGATCTCCCGGCCCGCTTCGGCGATCAGCGACTCAACCTCCGCCGGCGAGATCGACAGAATATTCGCCACCTCTTCGGGCGCAAACCCCTCGACTGTCCGCAGCAGAAAAGCCTGTCGCGAGCGCGGCGTGAGCTCGCTGACATTATGCTGCGCCGCCGAGAGGTCTTCCTCGGGATCATCTTCGATATTGAGCGGAATCGACCCCCATGAAGTCATGAACAGCTGGTAGAGGCCAACCTTTGGCGACACGCCCGCAGGGAAGGAGCTGGTGTCGTCGATCAGCGCCTCCAGCGTGGCGACGACATAGGCGTCGCCGCTCTTTTGCGAGCCGCAGAGCGAACGCGCGAAACGCCGAAGATAGGGAAGATGGGGAGCAATCTCTCTGGAGATGTTCATGTCAAAAACCGTAGCCTGTTATAAAACTGATCTGTAGATCTAGTGACTTGCGGACCTTCCGGCAAGAAACCGCCGTAAAACGCCCCCGTGAGGCTCCAATTAGGCCCCGAAGGGAACATTCACCCGGCTCGCGGGTTAAGAGATCAGCGGACGAACCGGCGACGACGCGCGCCTCATGAATTCTGGAAGGAAGCGGAACTTTCCATGACGGCGGGCAAGGACGGGCATTCTCCAGCGGACGGGCGACAGCGCCCAATATCGGAACAGGCTCTGGAGGCGGCGGAGGAATCCCCCTCGCTGGATCCCAGGGTTCAGGAACAGCTCGGCCGCGTCTTCCGTTCTTTCTGCGACGATCTCGTCCAGCAGCCCATCCCCGATAAACTCGCTGTCCTGCTCGCGCGCCTCGAGGCCAAACAGCGCGAGAAAAAATGAGCGAGGCGGCGTTCACAGACATGATGGTGGCGGAAATGCCCTATCTGCGCGCCTTCGCGCTGTCGCTTTCGGGCTCCGCCAGCGTCGCCGACGATCTGGTGCAGGAGACGCTGGTCAAGGCCTGGTCACACGCCGATTCTTTTGAAACCGGCACAAATTTCCGCGCCTGGCTGGTGACGATCCTGCGCAACACCTATTTCAATCAATATCGCAAGCTCTCGCGCGAGGTGCAGGACAACGACCACATTCATGCCGGGCAGATCGCCGTCGGCGGCGGACAGGAGACATCCGTCGCCATGCGCGACGTGCAGCGGGCGATCAACCTGCTCCCGGCAGACCAGCGGGAAATCCTGCTGATGATCGGCGTGACCGAGCTCTCCTACGAGGAAGCCGCGCAGATCTGCAATATCGCCGTCGGCACGGTGAAAAGCCGGCTTAACCGCGCCCGCGCCCGGCTAGCGGAGCTGCTGGGCCTGACAGGCGACGATTCCACGATGCTGGATCGACCGGGAGAGGATCGAAAAAATCCGTCGTCCACCTAAATATCTAAGTGACGTTCATTACCGACGGAGCCTGTTTTTGCGCTTGATCGATCTGTCTGGTTTGTCCGGAGCGCCCGCACGCGGCGCCGTCGGCCTGATCGTATTCGCAACCAGCGCTCTGCTCGTCGACGCGCCTTTGGCGCGAGCGAGCGAATCTGCCGGCGTCGCCGGCGACAACGGCAGCCTCACAATGCTTCTGCTGGCCAGCGCGCTGGCCGTATCAATCGGCATGGCCGCCGTTTTTTATGTCGCCAACAACAAGGCGCGCGCCGCGCAGGGCCGCCTTGCCGCCTTCATGACGCAAATTGACGGCGATCCCGCCCTAAACTGGCGCCCCAGCGGAGTCGCGGAGATCGACGCCATTGCGCGTCATCTGGAGGAAAGCAATCGCCGTCTTCAGGAAAAGCGCGTCCGCATCGCCGCCGATCAGGACGAAATCCAGGCGGCGCGCGAACATGGCCGGGTGATGGATCTTGAGCTGCATCATCGTGTGAATAACGCCATGGCGATGATTCAGGGCGTCGCCAACATCACGGCCCGAACGGCACGGGATTTTGATTGCTTTCGCGACTCCTTCAATGAAAGGGTGCAATGTCTCAGCCGCATCTCAACGCTGCTGGTGCGTAAATCATGGGCGCGCACGCCGCTGCGCGAATTGATTCATACCGTTCTCGACCGTCAATCAAACGATCGGATCGCGCTTGACGGACCAGATACTGATCTACGCTCCGAAGTCGCGCTGGCTCTTGGCATGGCGCTGCATGAGCTGCTCTCCAACGCTGAAAGACATGGCGCGCTGTCGACCGAGAATGGCGTCGTCAACATTGATTGGCGGCGCGAACCCTCTTCGGAGTCGCAGCTTACGTTGATCTGGTCGGAGCACGGCGGGCCGGACATTGATCAGCCACACCCCAATGGCGCCGGACATTATCTGGTCTGCAATGTGCTGGCGCGTCAGTTCGGCGGCGACGCCGATCTCGCTTTTGAACGCGAAGGTCTGCGCGTGACGCTCACCGCGCAGATATAAAAAGACGGGCGTTAATCTTCCGTCGTCGCCTCCTGCGGCGTCACTTTCAGCGCCGTAATCCGATTGCGAACACGCCGCATCACCTCAAAACGGAAACCGTGAAAAGTGAAGATTTGCCCGGCCTCCGGAATGGCGCCGGCCTCGTGAATGACCAGGCCGGCGATGGTCGTCGCCTCCTCGTCGGGCAGATCCCACGCCATCACGCGATTGAGATCGCGCACGGGCGCTGAGCCGTCGACCAAAACCGAGCCATCCGGCTGTGGCCGAACGCCCTGCACGGCGAGATCATGTTCGTCACGAATATCGCCGACGATCTCCTCCAGAATATCTTCCAGCGTGACGAGGCCCATCACCTCGCCATATTCATCGACGACCAGCGCAAAATGCGTCTTGCGCTTGAGGAACGCTTCAAGCTGATCCTCCAGCGTCGTCGCCTCCGGCACGAACCAGGGCGCAAACATCACTTCGTCAATGTCGATTTTCGAGGCGTCGCCGCCGGCGGCGTCGAGCGCGCGCAGCAAATCCTTCGAATGCAGCACGCCAACAAAATTATCCGGGCGCTCGCGCCAGAGCGGCATGCGCGTGAACGGCGACGACAGAACTTCGCGGACGATCTGCACTGGCGGCAGATCGGCGTCGATGGTCCGCATCTTGGTGCGATGGATCATCACATCGGCCACATGCAGCACCTGCAAATCCAGCACGCCGCCGAACATATCGCGCGCCGAACGCTCGACATTGCCCTCCTCGTGCATGATGTCGACCGCGCCTTTCAGCTCCTCATAGGGCGAAAGGATCGTCCGGCCATGTCCGATGTCGACGCCCACCAGGCTGAGCACCGTGCGCACGATGAACTCCACTGCGGCAAGCACAGGACCAAAGACCGAGACGAAGGGCGTGATGATTTTCGCGACACGCAGCGACATAGCGTCGGGATAGTTGATGGCGAGCGTCTTGGGCAACACTTCCGCAAACACGAGCAACAGCGCGGTCATAATGATTGTGGCGTAGACGGCGCCATTTTCGCCAACCAGCGAATTCAGCACGCTCGTCGTAAAGGCGGAGCTGCCGATGGTGACCAGCGTATTGCCCAGCAAGAGCGCGGCGATCATCCGGTTACGCTGACGCAACAGCCGATTGACGGCGGCGGCGCGCCGATCCCCCTCTTTCTCCAGCGTGTGCATGCGCCCATGCGACGCAGCAGTGAGCGCGGTTTCAGAGCCGGCGAAGAAGGCCGAGAGGAGAATACACAGGACGACGATCAGGAGGTCGACCCATAAATCGCCACCTTGAACGCCCGCGCCAAGACCATGCATGTGGGTTACTTTCGCGTCAGTTCGTCATCGAGAAAGGCGCGCACATCCTGCGCATCCACGCCCTTGGCGACGAATGCCTCGCCAATGCCGCGCATCAGAACGAAGGTCAGCGCGCCGCCCTCGACTGTCTTGTCCTGATACATGGCGTTCAAAATCGCCTGCGCATCGTCACGCCAATCTGGGATATCGCTGATTTTTGTCGGCAGGCCGACCCGGGCGAGATGACTCTCCACGCGCTCGGCGTCCTCGGTCGAACACAGACCCAGACGCGCCGAGAAACGCGCCGCGCAAACCATGCCGATGGCGACGCCCTCGCCATGCACCAGTCGCGCGCCGTCGTAACGCGCCAGTAATTCGAAAGCATGGCCGAAAGTGTGGCCAAGATTGAGCAAGGCGCGATCGCCCTGCTCGGTTTCATCGCGGGAGACAATCGCCGCCTTGCTTTCGCAACTCACCGAGACAGCGCAAATCTGTTCGGCGCGACTGTTGAAAACAGCTTCGGCGTCAGCCTCAAGCCATTCGAAGAAACGCTTGTGGCCGATCAGGCCATATTTGACGACTTCCGCATAGCCGGCGCGGAATTCGCGCGGCGACAGGGTTTTCAGCACATCGACATCCGCCAGCACCAGCGCCGGCTGATAAAAGGCGCCGATCAGATTCTTGCCATAGGCGGAATTGATCCCGGTTTTTCCGCCCACCGAAGAGTCGACCTGCGACAGCAGCGTGGTCGGTATCTGGATGAAGCGCGTTCCGCGTCGCACGCTTGAGGCGACATAGCCCGCAAGATCGCCGACGACGCCGCCACCAAAGGCGACAACAACATCGCGCCGCTCAATTTTCGCAGCAAGCACCTCATCGCAAACGCGGCCAAACACCAGCAGCGACTTCGACGCCTCACCCGGCGTAACGACGATGGTCGAATGTCTTATTCCGGCGGCGGAAAGACTCTCCTGAAGCGCGGGCAAATGTAGGCGCGCCACATTTTCATCCGTCACGATGGCGCAGGCTGCGCCCGGCGCAATCGCTTTAATGCGCGCGCCGGCTTCAGTGACAAGATTGGCGCCGATGACAATGTCATAGGCGCGGCCCGACAGCGCGACATGAACGATTTCGCGATGACCGGCGTCTGTTTCCATGGCCCCGCGATGCGGATGAAGATGCGACATCACTTTGGCGAATTCCTGTTCCCGCGCCACGCGACGCGTTTGATCCAGATCGGCGAGACCGCGCACCAGCGCGTCCATTGTTTCATCGACCATGACATCCTGCGGCGTGTCATGCGACTCGACCCTTATGTCGGCCAGCCGATACACGGGCGTGCGAACATCCAGAAGCTGGCGCAGCGTCGCCTCGGGATCGGCGGTGTGCAGCAGAGGACGATCATTCTTGCGTCGCACGCGCTTCATCAGCGTTTTAAAATCGGCGTCGAGCCAGATGGACACGCCCTGCTCGGCGATGCGCGCGCGGGTGCGCGGATCCATGAAGGCGCCGCCGCCAGTGGCGAGAACGGTCTGCGCGCCATTGAGCAACCGCATGATGACGCGACGCTCTCCGTCTCGAAAATAGCTCTCGCCATATCGGGCGAAAATCTCGGGGATGGTCAGACCCGCAGCGGCGGCGACGATCTCGGCGTCGGCGTCGACGAACGGCAGGCCCAGTCGCGCCGCCAGACGATGGCCAATGGCGCTTTTCCCCGAGCCCATCATGCCGACAAAAACGATTGAGCGCCCGCCCAGCCCATCGAGGATGGGGGCGGCGCGCGCGTCGACCGGACCGGCCGACGCTTCGACAGGCCCCGGAGTGTTCATACGAGTCATGATCGACAATCTACACGGCGACGGCGAGAAATTCATCCCTCGCCACGGCGAAAGGCCCGGCTGAGAAAGCTCGTCATATACGGCGGCAGGCGGGGATCGGATAGCGCGGACGACTCCGTGAAAATATGGACATTGGCGAGTTCGGGCCGGCTCTGCGCAGCGATCCGCCGGCGGGCCTCCGTGACAAGGGAGGCCGCGTCCTCGGGCCAGTCGATGGTGCGAATGCAGGCGATCCGCTGTCCATCGACGACAATCGTCCAGCGAGGACGCAGCGCGCCCCGGCTCGCGTCGAGGCCGGTTTCCTCGCCCAGTTCACGCATCAGGCTGCCGAGGAGATCGACGCCGTCCGTCGCATCCAGATCGGAAGGGTCCGGCGTGCCGCAGGGAAAATACAGCGCGCCGGCGACGGAATGATCGGCGGTCATTTCGCCGACCAGAAAACCGCCATCGGATGAACGGACCGCCGGCATCGAAAAACAATTGAACGCCGAGCGGTCGGGCCAGCCGGCGTCACGCCACGCCAGAAAGGCGGAAAACCCGGTCTCGAACATATCCATCTGCAGCGTGCTGCAGGCCTCGTCTGTTTCGACGCGGCAGGCGAGCAACACGCGGCCATCGTATATGGATGGCGTTTCGCGACGGCGCATCGCCCAGTGGCGTTGGATGGCGGCGGCGTTATCGCGTTCATACGCCCAGGTATAATCAACCCGTCGGCAAATGATCCGATCGACCTCGTAAATGCGCGGCGCTTCGCTCACAGCCGCAACACGCCTTCGCCATAGGGACAAACAAGCCCGCCGATGGCGACATCCGCCAGCGCGTTATTCTCGACCGACATGAACAAAGTGATGCGCGAAGGACGCCCCATCGCATCGCCCTGCTCGATGCGGATTTCGTGCTCGCCTTCCTCCGGGCGTTCAAAGGCCAGCGCCACGCCGGCGAAGGCCGCCGCCGCCGAACCGGTCGCCGGATCTTCATCAAAGCCCAGACCATGCGCCAGCATCCGCGCATGTATGGCGCTCGTCGGCTCAAGCGTCTCCAGCGTGTAGAGATAGACGCCAATGGCGTCACGCAGCGCCAGCGCAAACAGCGCCGGATCCGGTTTTGCGCTTTCAAGCGCCGCGCGGGATTTGACCGGCACAAAGACAAAGGTCGCGCCCGCGTCGAACACGCTGGGCCGATGGGCGCCAAAACCGATCTCCGCTTCTGGCAAAGATAACGCGGCGGCGAGCGCGGCGGCGGAGGGCGCGGCGCGCGGTGACCAGGGCGGCGTCGGCAGCGCCACCTGCGCATAAACAAGGCCCTCGCCGGCGCGACGCGCCTCGCATCGGAGCACGCCGACGTCCGCCTCGATCGTCACGGCGAGACCGCTACGCATGAGAATGTCGCGACCGCGCGTTTGCGCGATCAGCGCCGTCGCTCCGACAGTCGGATGACCGGCGAAAGCGAGCTCCCGTTGCGGTGTGAAAATACGCGCCCGCGCGCTGTGAACCGGATTGCGCGGCTCCAGCAGAAAAATCGTTTCGCTGAGATTGAATTCACGCGCGATCGCCTGCATCTGCTGCTGCGTCAGCGCATCGGCGTTTTCGACAACCGCCAGCGGATTGCCGCGAAAAGGCCGGTCGGCGAAGACATCCAGCAAATGAAATTTCAGCGGGCGGGACACGGGCGAAAACATCCGGGCGGCAGAAGACCGTCAGTATTGCAGAGATCGGGCGTTGCGGAAACGCGCCCATAAAAAAAGCGTCCCCGGCGCAAGGCCGGGGACGCCAAATCAAAAAACGCCTGAAGGATTAGTTGCGATCCTTGTCGACCAGCTTGTTCTTGCCAATCCAGGGCATCATCGAGCGTAGGCGCGAGCCGACTTCTTCAATCGGATGCGCGGCGTTGCGGGCGCGGACGGCCTTGAACGACGTCTGGTTGACCTTGTTCTCCAGCATCCAGTCGCGCGTGAACTTGCCGCTCTGGATGTCGTCCAGAACCCGCTTCATCTCGGCCTTCGTCTCCGGGGTGATGATGCGCGGGCCGGTGACATATTCGCCATATTCGGCGGTGTTCGACACCGAGTAGTTCATATTGGCGATGCCGCCTTCATAGATGAGGTCGACGATCAGCTTCACTTCATGCAGACACTCGAAATAGGCCATCTCCGGCGCATAGCCGGCCTCGACCAGCGTCTCGAAGCCGTTGCGGATCAGCTCGACAAGACCGCCGCAGAGAACGACCTGCTCGCCGAAAAGATCGGTCTCGCATTCTTCCTTGAAGGTGGTTTCGATGATGCCGGCGCGACCGCCGCCATTCGCCGAAGCGTAGGACAACGCGATCTGCTTGGCGTTGCCGGAAGCGTCCTGATGCACCGCGACCAGCGTCGGCACGCCGCCGCCCTTAAGATATTCGCCGCGCACGGTGTGGCCCGGACCCTTCGGGGCGACCATCGCGACATCGAGATCGGCGCGCGGCTCGATCAGATTGTAATGCACGTTGAGGCCATGCGCGAAGAGCAGCATGGCGCCCTTCTTGAGATTGGGCGCGAGTTCATTGGTGTAGATTTCGCCCTGCAATTCATCCGGCGTCAGCATCATGACGACGTCGGCCCATTTGGCGGCCTCAGCCACCGACATGACCTTGAGGCCGGCGCCTTCCGCCTTCTTGGCGGAAGCGGAGCCCGGACGCAGCGCGACGGCGAGATCAGTGACGCCGCTGTCCTTGAGGTTCAGCGCGTGGGCATGGCCCTGGCTGCCATAGCCGATAATGGCGACCTTCTTGCCCTTGATCAGATTAATATCGGCGTCCCGATCGTAATAAACGCGCATGCTATTGATTCCTCTGGAGTTTTCCACCAAAAGCGGCGGCAGCTGACCGCAGGGCCAGCGGAGAATTTTGATTTCGGGGCTTCTTCTACTTTGCAGCGCCGTGAAGGTCAAAAAAACCTGCGGCTCAGATCGGATCTGGCCCCCGCGAAATCGCGGCGACCCCGGTGCGGGACACCTCGACCAGACCGATGGGGCGCATCAGATCGACGAATTCGTCGATCTTGGCCGGCCGGCCGGTCAGTTCGAAAATGAAGCTCTCGGTGGTGGCGTCGACGACGCGGGCGCGGAAAGCCTCCGCCACCTGCAGGGCGTCGCTGCGGTTCTCGCCGCGGCCACGCACCTTGATCATCGCCAGTTCGCGTTCGAGCGAGCGCTTTGAGGCGGTGAGATCGGTCACCTGACGCACCGGCACAAGACGCTCAAGCTGGTGGTGGATCTGATCAATTGTCTCCGGCGCGCCGGAGGTGACGATGGTGATGCGCGACAGATGGTCGGCATGCGCCACTTCGGCGACGGTGAGGCTCTCGATGTTGTAGCCGCGTCCGGAAAACAGGCTCACGACGCGCGCCAGCACGCCCGGCTCGTTGTCGACAAGCACCGACAGCGTATGCGACTCGATCTTCGCATTGTGGGTCGCCGAGGAATAGGGCGACGGCGGAGAGGCGGGAGCGTTCATTCTGATCCTTCATTGTCTGCGAATGCGGCGCAGCGCGACTAGACGAGCATCTTGCCTTTTTCGTCGATGATCGAGCCAATCTCCAGACCGGCGTCGTCGGACAGATCGGCGAGCAGCATGTCATTATGCGCCTTGCCTGACGGGATCATCGGGAAGCAGTTCTCGATCTTGTCGACATGGCAATCGAAGATCACCGGGCCATCGTAATCGATCATTTCCTGAATGGCGGCGTCGAGCGTCGCCGGGTCCGAACAGCGAATGCCCTTGCCGCCGAAGGCCTCGGCGAGCTTCACGAAATCCGGCAAGGCTTCCGAATAGCTGTGCGAGTAGCGTCCGCCATGCAGCAGTTCCTGCCACTGACGCACCATGCCCATATATTCATTATTGAGGATGAAGATCTTGACCGGCAGACGATACTGGATCGCCGTCGACATCTCCTGAATGTTCATCAGGATCGAGGCTTCGCCGGCGATGTCGATCACCAGCGCATTGGGATGCGCCAGCTGCGCGCCAATCGCCGCCGGCAGACCATAGCCCATGGTGCCAAGCCCGCCCGAGGTCATCCAGCGGTTGGGTTCGTCAAAATGAAAATGCTGGGCGGCCCACATCTGATGCTGGCCCACCTCAGTGGTGATGTAGACGTCGTGATTGCGCGTCAGCGCATAAAGCCGCTGCACGGCGTATTGCGGTTTGATCGTCGTGTCGGAGGTGCGATAGGCGAGCGATTTACGCTCACGCCACTCATTGATCTGCGCCCACCAGTGATCGAGCGGCTGCTTTTCCGCATGCATCGCTTCCGCGCGCCAGACGCGCACCAGCGCTTCAAGCACATGGCCGCAATCGCCGACGATCGGCAAATCGACCTTGACGTTTTTGTTGATCGACGAACGATCAATGTCGATGTGAATTTTTTTCGAACCCGGCGAAAAGGCGTCGAGCCGACCGGTGATGCGGTCGTCGAAACGCGAGCCGACGGCGATCATCAGATCGCAATCATGCATGGCGTTATTGGCTTCAAACGTGCCGTGCATGCCGAGCATGCCGAGCCAGTTCTCGCCCGAGCCCGGATAGGCGCCAAGCCCCATCAGCGTTGAGGTGATCGGGAAACCGGTGAGCGCCACCAGCTCGCGCAACAGCGCGGAAGCGGCCGGACCGGAGTTGATCACGCCGCCGCCCGTGTAAAAAATCGGGCGCTTCGCCGCCGCCATCATCGCCACCGCCGTGCGGATGGCATCCATGTCGGCGTCCAGCTTCGGATGATAGGTCTTGTGGCCAGCGCCGGCCGGCGGCGTGTAAACGCCGCGCGCAAACTGCACATCCTTGGGAATGTCGATGACCACCGGGCCAGGACGGCCGCTGCTCGCGACATAAAACGCCTCGTGCAGAATGCGCGGCAGATCGGCGACGTTTTTGACGAGATAATTATGCTTGGTGCAATGGCGGGTGATGCCGACCGTGTCGCACTCCTGAAAGGCGTCGGAGCCGATCAGATGGGTGGGCACCTGTCCGGTGATGCAGACCAGCGGAATGGAGTCCATCAGCGCGTCGGTCAGGCCGGTCACCGTATTGGTGGCGCCGGGGCCCGATGTGACGAGCAACACCCCGACCTTGCCAGAGGCGCGCGCATAGCCTTCGGCGGCGTGCGCCGCGCCCTGCTCATGGCGCACAAGAATGTGATGAACCTTCTCCTGATGGAAAAGGACGTCGTAAATCGGAAGAACGGCGCCGCCCGGATAGCCAAATAGCGTATCAACGCCCTGATCAATCAGGGCTTGCACCACCATTTCGGCGCCGGTCATTTCCTTCGACATGGTCTTCGCTTCCACTTCGGCTTGCAGCGGGCAAGAAAAAAGGCCCTCGCGGGGCCTCGATCAAGCGCCTGTGACGGTCTGCGGGACTATCCCCACACCGCCCCCGGCGCCGCATATACGACGAGAAACCCACACATTTTGCATCCCGCTATTTTTTTGAAGGTTACGGGAGGCGACGACGAGAATCAAGCGGCTCGCGTCCCCGACGCCCGCCGCCCCGCCCTGATTGACGCCTATGGTTGCCAAACCCCTGAAACCCCTCCATCCTGACTAAAGTCAATTCGAGGGATTTCGTATGTGCTGGGGGCCGGGAGTATCCGCCACGATCGTGGGCGTGGGGGTTGTGGCGACGGTGGTGACAGTCCGTCGGGGCGACCCGATCGCCTTTCCGGTCGCTATCGCCTGGTTCACGCTCATGGAGGCGCTGCAGCTCGTCGGCTATCTGGTGATCAATCAGTGCGACAACCCGATCAATCAGGCCGTCACGCTGCTCTCTATTTTGCACATCGTCTTCCAGCCCTTTTTTATCAACGCCTTCACCCTCGAACTCGTCTCGCCGGCAGTGCGCGCCAAGGCCCGTATTCCCGTCTTCACCGCCTGCGGGATTTCCTCGGCGATCATGCTGTTGCAGCTTTATCCCTTCCCCTGGGCCGGCCTGTGCGAGCCTACCGTCAATCTTTGCGGCACCGGCCTGTGCACGGTCTCCGGCAACTGGCATCTGGCGTGGAATGTTCCCTACAACGGTCTGATGGTCGGCGTTGATCGCATGATCGGCATGGGCTGGGGCTTCCCCTCCTATATGATCGTGTCCTTCTTGGTGCCCCTGCTCTATGGCGCGTGGCGCTTCACCGTTTTCCACGCCATTTTCGGTCCCTTTCTTGCGGCCCGCCTCACCGGCAACGTCAATGAAGTGGCCGCGATCTGGTGCCTGTTTTCGCTGGGACTCGTGTTGATGGCGCTGTTGCCGGCGTTCCGGCAACCCTTCGAACAAGCCGGCGCGCGGCCTCAGCCCGGCGGCTAGCCGGGCGCAAATTGACAGCTTCCCGATTTTGCGGATTCTGGTTGGCGCCACACCAGAAACTTCGAGGAAACCACATGAAAACCCAGCGATCGACGTCTTTCGTCGTCACTCTGCTCGGCTGCCTGCTCATGACCGGCGCGGCCGGCGCGGCGACAGCGCCCAATCTGCAACGCGGCGTCGCCGCCTTCGACAAACGCGACTATGCGATTGCGCTGCGCGAACTCAATCCGCTGGCCGAGCATGGCGATCCGCAGGCGCAATATTACGTTGGCCTGATGCATGAAAACGGCTGGGGCGTGAAGCGCAGCTACGAACAGGCGATCCCGTTTTTCCGCAAGGCGGCGGATCAGGGCAATGCGCAGGCGCAATTCAGCCTGGGTTATTTCTACGCCAACGGCCTGGGCGTGTTGCGCGATTATGCGCAGGCCGCGAAATTCTATCGACTTGCCGCCGACGCCGGCTCGGCGGGCGCGCAGGTCGATCTCGGCCTGATGTATTCAAAGGGCGACGGCGTCGCCAAGGATGAAGCCGAAGCCGTCAAACTCTATCGCAAGGCGGCCGAACAGGGCGACCCGCGCGGCGCGTTCAATCTTGGTCATAAATATGCGACGGGCGAAGGCGTGGCGCAGGATTATGCGGAAGCGCTGAAATGGTATCGCAAGGCCGCCGACGCCGGCATTGTGGGCGCGCAGGTCGATCTGGCGCTGCTTTATGAAGAAGGCAAAGGCGTCGCGAAAAACTATACGGAATCTTTCAAGCTTTTCGAAAAAGCCGCCGCGCAAGGCAACGCCATCGCGCAAGGCTTTCTCGGCGTGAAATATGGCTTTGGACAGGGCGTCGAGCAGAACACACGTCTGGGCTATCTGTGGGCGACGCTCGCCGCCGACGATGGCGACCATAAAGCCAAAGCGCTGCGCGACTATCTTGAGAAAGACATGAAGCCGGCGGAAATCGCCGCCGCGAAAAAAGCGGCGGAAGCCTGCAAGGCGTCAAAATTCCAGAAGTGTAATTAATCAACGTCACAAAAACGGGAGACAGCCTCGCGCTGTTTCCCGTCGCAGATTGCCAGATGCTTAAGACTCGAACCCGTCTCAGGCGCTGGCGGCGTGCGCCAGAACCGTCGCCGCATAGGCCAGCGCGACGATTTCGACCACAATCAGCGTGACGACATTAAAGAAGGGATCGCGCCCGCGAAGGCTGCTTTTCAGGAGGCGGTAATATTTACGGGACATGGCGCACCTACAAAACGCATACCGCATCTTGATATCGCCATTAGGGTTAAAAAGGCCTGAACAGATGAGGCCGCGACGCAAAAAAGCCGCCCCGAAGGGCGGCTCCTGTAGCTGAATGCGCTGACCGTTTAATCGTCCGCCATCAACTGCGCCATCCGCGACGAAACATGCACGACGCGTTTGGCGCCCGGATTGGAACGACATTCGTTCCGCAGGCTCACGTATTGCCCATACAGGTTATTGACCTCACCCGCGTCCACAAAAGCGCGGGCATGCGCCAGAGCAAGATGCACCTGCGTCTGGCTATAGTGCTCGATGTGGCTGCATCCGAACACTTTGGTGTCTGCCTTCGCCGGCAGGGTGAAGAGCGCGAGCGTCGCAGCGACAGCCGCAATCCCCGGCGCCATCGACCGAACATAGCTTCGCATCGTCTCGCCTTTCATGATCATGGAACACCCCCTCAAGGATGATCTCACACAAAAACGACGGCGACGCCGTCACGCGCCAGCCATCCTGTCATGTTCATGATGTGGGAGTTGATGCGGCGCTTCGCCAGAGGCGACGCGCCGGATGCGAAAAACTCACGTAAATGCATGAATCAAAATATATTACTCATGCAGCATGCTTATTTTTGATCAAATCGCCACACGCCTTTCCAGTCTGCCGGCGGCGGGGCGGCACGAAACGCCGCAATGCGATCGAGCAGAAGCATGGATGGTCCGTCCTTGGGCGCGATCCCGAGCGCTGCGTTCAACAACTCGCTGGCCTTGTCCCAATCCTGCGCACGATAGGCGGCGAGCGCATCGGCATATAATGCTTTCAGACGCTGCCGGTTTTCAGGCAGCGCGCCTTTCGCGCCCATGACTTCGTAAATGGCGTGTGGAACCTGCTGGCCGGCGAGATAAACGGAATCAATCTCACGCGCTTCAATGTCATCCGCCGCCTCCAACGCCGTCACGTCGGAAACCACAACGCGCACGCCATAGGTCTTACCGATGCTTTCCAGACGCGCGGCGGTGTTCACCGTATCGCCGATGACCGTATAGTTTTTCATCTGATCGGAGCCAATGCTGCCGACGATGACTTCTCCTGTCGCGACGCCGATGCGGATATCGAAAGACATCGGCGTTTCACGCAATCCCAATTCATCGCTCAACGCGATATTCAGCTCTTCGACGCGCGCGCACATATCCAGCACGGCGCGCATCGCCAGATGCGCCTGTTGTTTTTCATCATTAAACGGCGCGCCCCAATAGGCCATGATCGCGTCGCCGATATATTTGTCGATGATGCCGCTATTTTCACGCACAGGCGCCGACATGATGGTGAAGTAGCGATTTACGACGCGCACAAGCGCTTGCGGCGTCAATTGTTCGCTCACCCGCGAGAAACCGCCGAGATCGCAGAACAGCACGGTCATGACGCGACGCTGTCCTTCCGTCCCGTCGCTCGGTCCGGAAATCAAACCCTCGACAACACGCGGATCGACATAGGTGCCGAAGGTTGCACGGATTCGCTCCTTGACGCGTAATTGCTCCACCATCTGATTGAAGGCCTGCGACAAATGTCCAATTTCATCGCTGGAGAGAATCGAGATGTTGTGATCGAGCTTACCCGCCTCAATGGCCCGCGCCCCTTCCAGCAATTGGCGGATGGACGAGACAATGCCGTTGCTCACCAAAACGGAGAAGAGCAAACCGATCAATCCGGCGATCAGCGTAATCGCCACAGAAATGCGCGACACCCATTGTTGCGCGCGAAGGGTGAGACGCGTATCGGCGCTGATCAGCTCCAGCAGCTCGGTTCTGATGGCGTTGATCTTGAGGTTAAGCGCCTCTCTGAGCGCATCGACCTCCTCCATTTTCGCATGATCAAATTTTGCGCGTTTTTGCTCCAGAGGCTGGATGAGTTCTTGCAGCGCGCGGTTTAACGCCGGACGCTGCTCATTGAGCCAGTCGTCAAGGCGGGCGTCGATACGCGCCAGCGCGGCGTCGTCATCGAAACCGTTTTTGCTCTCGATCAAGTCACGAAGCCGTTCACGCGTCGCGCCGATCTCCATCTCAACGGCTTTTCCCTTATCGATGAAAGACTGTTTGAGCTTCTCATATTGAGGCTCGGTTCCGGGCGTGAATTTTTCGATCACCATCTGGCGCAAATAAACGGCGCGCTCCAGCGAACGGATATTCGCCTGGGCCAGATGGCCATAGGCGGGAATATAATTGCCGGTCAGCTGGTCGAAATGATCGTCAACCTTTTTGACCAGCATAAGAGAGATGACCGACGCCACCGCCATCAGCACAATCAGGACGAGCGTAATTGTCAGAATCTTGCGCCGGATCGACTGACGTATCATTCCCCTGCTCCTTCCCGTCCCTGACAGCGCGCCCGGCGCATGGGGACGATCTCCTGACGGAGATGTAGCATTTTCCTTAACCAGTTGTTTCGATAATGCCGAATGTATTCTTGCGGCGCCTATTGGCCGCAGCCGTCTATTGGGAGCGCATATGAAGCGTCTGCATTTCTGTCTCGTCCTCGCAGCCCTGCTGAGCGCCTGCAATCAGGCCGCGACGCCGCCGCTCGCCACGCCCGTCTCCGCGCCGCGAAGCGCAGGCGGTGGCGGCGCGGGTTGTCCGGGCGGGCTCTCGGGCGCGGAATGCGACGCCTATAAGGACGGCATCAAAGCGGGTCTCGCCGACCGCTCGGCGGGACAGACGGATTCCTTCCGCCGCCATGAAAGCGAGTTTGATCCGCGCTTCCAGGCCTCCTATCGCGCCGGCTACGCGACCGGCTGGTATAACAACGGCAAATAACCCTAACCCTGAAAATGCGAGGACCGCGCCTTTCGGGCGCGGTCCTTTGTTTTTCAGCTTGTGGCGCGCGCTTCCCGGCGGGGGGCGCGACGCGGACGAGAACGAAACCCGCCGCTGGCTTCCTCACGATTATCAGGCCGCGCTTTCGCGCCCGGCGGCTTGGTGCCGGGGGCTTTGGCGTCGACGCGCGGCGCATCGCGACGCGGACGCGCCGGTGCGTTGCGCTTCGCCTGCGGGTTACCGCGCGTATTTTTCCCCTGCGGCCGCTCGGCGCTCTCTTCCTGTCGTCCGCCTGGGCTGCGCCGGTCGGTGAACGGCAGGCTCTGACGAGTCAGCTTTTCGATGGCCCGCAGTAGCTGGCGCTCGCCATTGTCGCACAGCGAGATCGCCTGCCCGGAGGCTCCGGCGCGCGCGGTGCGGCCAATCCGGTGCACATAGGCTTCCGGCGTTTCCGGCAGTTCGTAATTCACGACATGGCTCACGCCATCGACGTCGATGCCGCGCGCGGCGATGTCGGTGGCGACAAGCACGCGCGTCTGGCCGCGACGAAAGGCGTCGAGCGCACGCTGACGCTGGCTCTGGCTTTTATTGCCGTGAATGGCGTCGGCGCCGACGCCGGCGCCTTCCAGATGCTGCGCGACCTTATCGGCGCCGCGCTTGGTGCGCGTGAAGACAATCGCGCGCGACAGATCGGGATTACCCATCAATTCGACCAGCAACTCGCGTTTGGCGCCGCCATCGACAAGATAAACATGCTGCGCGACGCGCTCGGCGGTCGTCGCCACCGGCGTCACCGCCACATGCGCGGGATCCTTCAGCAAATCATGCGCGAGAGAGGCGATTTCCTTCGGCATGGTCGCCGAAAACAACAGCGTCTGCCGGTTTTTGGAAAGTTTGGAGACAATATGCCGGATCGGTACGATGAAGCCGAGATCGAGCATGTGATCGGCTTCGTCGAGCACGAGAAACTCGGTGGTCGCCGGCTTGAACCGGCCCGAGGCGATGTGATCGAGCAGACGTCCCGGCGTCGCCACCAGAACGTCCAGACCACGCGACAGCATCTCGATTTGCGGACGATGCGACACGCCGCCGAAAATCACGCCGACGCTGGGACGCATGAACTGGCCATAGGCGCGGAAACTGTCGGCGATCTGCGCCGCCAGTTCGCGCGTAGGCGCCAGCACAAGCGCGCGCGTGGTGAAGGGCGTCGGCCGGCGACGATCTTCCGCCAGACGGTTCAGGATCGGCAGCGCGAAGGCCGCCGTCTTGCCGGTGCCGGTCTGGGCGATGCCCTGCAGGTCGCGTCCCTGCATCAGATAAGGGATGGCCTGCGTCTGGATCGAGGTAGGCTTTTCATAGCCCTCGCGTTCGAGAGCGCGGAGCAGAATCTCGGCGAGGCCGAGATCGGAAAACTGGGTCAAGGCAATACTTTCGCGTTTGCCCGCGCCGTCCGGTTGAACCGTCGGCGGGCAATCAAGGACAAACCCCGCGTATCGGGCCGTCTTTCAGGGATTTGGAGACAGGACAGCGGGGGTCGGACGCCTGAAACGGCTTGTTCCGAATTACGCGGCTGGAGCGCCTCATGCTGCGACGCAGCGTATTTCCAGTAACCCAGTGCGTTACAGGGGTCAATCTAATTATAGTTCGCATATCGACGACGTCACAACGAGCCTGCGCTGCGACTACTGGCGTTTTGGAGATTTGATCACGCCCTTCAGGCCCTGCATCATCTCCCTGCTCCATTCTTCCTGAGCCTGCGCCGCTTTTTGTCCATATCGGATTGTCGCCTCGTAAAAAAAGCGCGCCGCCGGGTCGGGCAATCTCGCAACTAGTTCTTCTTCCAAAGTCGTCAGCACTCTCGCGGCGGCTTGCGCCTCTTGTATCGCCTGCATGAAATGTCTTGTCGCAATGTCCGCATTCAGTCGAGCACTGAAAAAAATCTTGAGCAGCATTTCATTGCGTTCGACGGCGGGCTGATAAGGCTCTGCAAGCCAGGCGTCGAGAAACTTCTCGCCTTCCGGCGTCAGTTCAAAAAGAGTTTTGCGACGACGACTTTCCTTTGCTTTTCCGTTCGGCTGGACCGGCGCATTGCAGGGACGGATCAATCCTTCCGCCGCCAGTTGCTTCATGGACGGATAGATTTGGCCAAATCCCTCGCTCCAGAAATAGCCGGTGCTGTCACGCACGGCGCAGGCGACGTCGTAGCCGCTCGCGGGCCCTCGGGCGAGAATGCCCAACACGATGTAGCGGGTACGGTTGGATCGGCGGTCGCCGGACTCGGAAATCGTCATGGTTAAAACTCAGATGACGCGCGCGCGCATAAATCAAGATATATCTGGACTATATATCTAACAGATATATTATGGCGTCGACATTTAGCGAGCGCAACCCCGGGCCGTTTCTCTCATGACGCCAAAATTCTCCATAAAAACAAAATTAAAGACATTCGCCATCGCGGTCTCTATTCCGCTCGCGAGCGCCGCTATGGCTTGCATATCGATGATCATTGGCGAGGGTCCACGATCGTTGCTGGGCCAAAACTATGACTTCGCGCTTGGCGACGGGGCGATTTTCGTCAACGCTTCCGGCAAGGAGAAAACCTCTCTCGCCGAGGGCGATGAGCGCGCCCTGCATTGGCGCGCCAAATATTCGAGCGTCGCGTTCGCGCAATTCGGCAAGGAACTGCCAATTTCAGGCATGAATGAAAAAGGGCTGACCATTCAGGGCCTCTGGAACAAGGACGCCAGCTATCCGAAGGTTAACCGTCGCGAGACGGCTTCTCTGAATGAACTGCAATGGATTCAGTATCAGCTCGACACGGCCGAGAGCGTCGCCGATGTCCAAAGAAGCCTCGCGGCGACTCCTATTCATCAAGACTACGCCAGCCTGCATTATGTCGTATGCGAAGCATCCGGCGCTTGCGCGCTCATCGATTTCGACGAGATCGGCATGCGGATCGCAAAGCGTGGCGCTGACTTCGAACCGGCGGCGATCACCAACAGCACATTGATCCGATCGAAACATCATGCCGCATTGGCGTTGAACACCGAAGAATTCGCCGATTTGTCAGACGATAAAAATTCGCTCGACGCCTATACGCGCGCCGCCTGGCTCTTGCAACGCGCTGGCATAGCGGATTCACGCAACCTCGGCGCCCAACGTCTGCACGACATGCTGGAGAAAACCCGCGTAGATTTTCAGGTCAGCGACGTGCTTTCAGCGTTCGGCGGCCAGCCGCCTTCCGCGACACAATGGAGCATTGTGTTCTCGCCAGCCGAACGATGGGTCGAGTGGCGAACGCGGGACAATCCGGAGATGCGCCGACTGGATCTGACGAAATTGTTTCGCGCCTGCCCGGCCCCGGACATCGCTTTCAATGTTTCCAAAGGCAAAGGCGTGATTTCAGCTGCTCATTTCTCGTCGCCGCGCGCAGAAAATCAACGTATCATCACGGCGGCATACAAAAATGTCAAAAAACAGTTTCCAGTCGAAAGGCAGAAGGCGCTGGTCGATTATGCCGAATCTATGAACTGCCGCGCCAAATAATCCCCACAGGCTCTCAGGCTTGCCGGTCTATGCGTCTTCGGCCAGCGGATGCAGGTCGCGCACCATGGCGCGCATCCGCTCGTCGAGCACATGGGTGTAGATCTGCGTCGTCGAAATATCGGCGTGGCCGAGCAATTCCTGCACGATGCGCAAATCCGCGCCGTTTTGCAGCAGATGGCTGGCGAAGGCGTGGCGCAGCGCATGCGGATGGACCTGCGCGGCGGCCAGTCCGGCGGCGCCGGCGAGCGCCTTGAGATCGCGCGCAAACGCTTGTCTTGTCAGATGGCCGCTGTCGCTGTCGGCGGGAAAAAGAAATGGCCCTGCCGCCAACCCCGGCGCCGACGCCTCCAGCAAATCGCGGTAGGCGGAGAGCGCCGTTTTGGCGCGCGCGGTGAGCGGCGTCAGGCGTTCGCGGCCGCCCTTGCCGCGCACGACGATAAAGGCTTCACGAACACGCGCCGCGCTTTTGGGCAGCGACACCAGTTCCGAGACGCGGAGGCCCGTCGCGTAAAGCGTCTCCAGCAGCGCATAAAGCCGCGCCGCGCGGAGCCGCTCGCGGAGTGGTCGTTTGGCGTCGTCGAGGCCCTCGCGCGAAACCGCCAGCAGCCGATCGACCTCGGCGACCGACATCACGCCGGGCGCGCTGCGCGGCTTGCGCGGACCTTCCAGCGTCGCCGCCGGATCGTCGGCGCGCATTTTCTCGACAAACAGGAATTTATGAAATTGCCGCAGCGCCGAAACGCGCCGCGCCACCGTCGCCGATGACAGGCTGCGCTGCGCAAGTGACGCGACATAGGCGCGCAAATCCTCGCTCGCGGCGGATAACGCATCGGCGTCGCGCGAGGCGAGAAAGGCGTAATAATCGGTGAGATCGCGACGGTAGGAGTCTTGCGTATTGCGCGCCGCGCCGCGCTCGGCGGCGAGCATGTCCAGATAGGCGTCGAGATGACGAAAGGCGCGCCGGCTCATGCCGCGCGCCCTATTTGATCAGTTTTTGTGCGGGGATCGAATAAGTCATTTCGCGTGGCTGCGGCGTCACCGCCGCGACAATCGCCTGCATCGTTCCGTAAACGAGCGCGGCCGCGAGACAAACAAGGATCAGGAATCGAGACAGGCTTGGCACGGCAATCATCCATTGCAAACATGACCATCTTTGTCATGACGCGAAGCGCCGGCGATTGCAAGCGCCGGCGCTTCCCTCAATCAGCGCACCACGACCTTGGTGCCGACATGAACGCGGCTGTAGAGATCGACCACATCCTCGTTCATCATGCGAATGCAGCCTGACGAGACATTATGGCCAATGGTGTCCGGCTCATTGGTGCCATGGATCCGATACATCGAGCCGCCCAGATACAGCGCCCGCGCGCCGAGCGGATTATCCGGGCCGCCGCGCATATGATGCGGCAGATCGGGCCGACGCTTCAGCATTTCCGGGGGCGGCGTCCAATCCGGCCATTCCGACTTGCGGCTGACGCTTTTAACGCCCGACCATTCAAATCCCGGCCGGCCAACGCCGATGCCATAGCGGATGGCGCGGCCATCGTTCTGGACAAGGTAGAGGTAACGGTTCGGCGTATCGACCACCAGAGTGCCGGGACGCTCCGAGGTGCGATAATCGACCTCAGCGCGCAGGAAGGCGGAATCGATGACGCCGCGCGCCATGCCGGACTCAGCATCCGCCCCCCCCGAGGCGACGGACGCCGACCGCGCAGACGCCGCTGAGGCGTCCTCCGGCTCCGCATAATAGGCGTAGGGACCAGACGTCTCGCCGAAGAGATCATCCAGAATGCCGCCGCTTGACGGGATATAGGCCGGATCAGGCAATTCCGGCGCAGCGGACTGCGCATAGGGATCGGCGTGGGCGGCGTCGACGCCGAAGCCGGGAAGGACTGTGACGAGAACGACGGACGCAACAAGACGCGCGGCGAAACGCAAGGACGCAAGTTTAACGCTCATGACCGGGAACCATACGGCTATCGCCTCGTCATACGAACGAGACTCAACGAACAACATGGTTAAAATAAACCATGAATATTTATCGTAAACGAAAAGCCGTTTTTATGGTTAGCCTTCGGTTAACAGGTAACGTTAATGAAATCCTACCCGCGCCGCCCTTTAGAAATGCGCGTCAGTGTCGTCCGACTCGGCGGGAATTTCATGCCGCAGGATCAGCGGCGTCTGCGCGATCGCGAACACCACCGTTAACGGCAGGATGCCGAATGTCTTGAAATACATCCACTGGTCCGTCGTCAGCACGCGGCGGAAGATTTCGTTCAATCCGGCCAGCAGGAAAAAGAACAATCCCCAGCGCCAGGTGAGTTTGCGCCACCCTGCGTCATCCATGTGGATCGCCATATCGAACACGATCGGCAGCAGCAATTTGCCAAAATACAACGCCCCGATCAGCGCGCCGCCCAACAGCATATAAAGGATCGTCACCTTCAGCTTGATGAAGTTTTCATCGTGAAGAATGACGGTGAGCGTTCCAAACACCAGCACCAGCGCTGCGGTGACCAGCGGCATCGCCGGCAAATGGCGGGTGATCGCCCAGGAAATCCCCAGAGTCGTCACGACGCTCACCATCAGGACGATCGTGGCGGCGAAAATGTCGTATTTACTGTTAACGACAAAGAAGATGATGACCGGCCCGAGTTCGAGCACGAATTTGAGCGCCGGATGCAGCTTCTTTTTGGGCGCATCCTGAGCCGGCGCAGCAGCGGCTTTGGTGGTGACGTTGTCGTTCATGAAGCGCTTAGCCCTCGGAGATCTGCTCAGACACGGGTTCGAGGACCTGCTGTTCATCGAGCCCGGCGATGGCGCGCGCGAAATCGGCCGCCGCGAAAGGCTCCAGATCCTCCGGTCCTTCGCCCACGCCGATGTAGTGGATCGGCAAGCCAAATTTTTCGGCGATAGCGACGAGAATGCCGCCGCGCGCCGTGCCATCGAGCTTGGTCATCACCAACCCTGTCACGCCGGCGACCCGCTCGAAGACTTCAACCTGCTGGATCGCGTTCTGACCAACAGTGGCGTCAAGCACGAGCAGCACCGCATGGGGCGACTCCGGCTCGGCTTTTTTCATGACTCGAACGATTTTTTCGAGCTCGGCCATCAGTTCGGTGCGGTTTTGCAAACGGCCGGCGGTGTCCATCAGCAGGATGTCGGCGTCGCTTTCGCGCGCGCGGCGAATGCCGTCAAACGCCAGACCGGCGGCGTCGGCGCCTTCCGATCCCGCGACAACCTCGGCGCCCAGCCGCTCTCCCCAGACCCGCAATTGCTCGACGGCGGCGGCGCGGAATGTGTCGCCCGCAGCCAGCACGACCTTTTTGCCTTCGCCGGTCCATTTCGAGGCGAGCTTGGCGATGGTGGTGGTTTTGCCGGAGCCGTTAACGCCCACGACAAGAATGATGAATGGTTTTTTGGCGGCGTCGATCTCGAAGGGAATGGCCACCGGCGTCAGGACGCTCTCGACCTCGCGCGCCAGAATGCGGCGCACCGCTTCCGGATCGATATCCTTCTCATAACGCGATTTGCCGACGGCCTGCGTGATCCGGGTCGCGGCGGCGACGCCGAGATCGGCGCGCAGCAACACATCCTCCAGCTCTTCCAGAGTCAGAGAGTCGAGCTTGCGCTTGGTGAAGACGTCGGCGACGCCCTGAACGATGGACTGCGACGTGCGGGAAAGACCGCCCGAGAGCCGCGACCACCAGGAAGCCTTCTCTGCGGGTTGGGCGTCGCCCGGCTCGGTCTGCGGAGCTTCCGGCTTCTCCGCCGCCTTGCCGCCGCCGAACATGCGCGAAAAAAATCCGCTTTTCGCCGATCCGTCAGAATCCGTGCCCATAGCTCCCCCGCTTGACCGCCA
>JALRFG010000059.1:1634-9999 GCA_023253795.1 Methylocystis sp. | reverse complement strand
ATACGTGTTTTCATGCCGGATGAGCGTAAACGCCGTCTGAAAATTATTTTTCACCACAAAGACGATGCCGACCAAAAGGCCGATGATGATGCCGCGCAGCGTATCGAGCGCCAGAATGGAAAACACGGTGACGACAAAGGGAATGAACTGGCTATAGCCGCGCGAATAGACATCGATATACAGCGATGGACTGGTCAGCTTATAGCCTGTGACGATCAGGATCGCGGCAAGGCAGGAGAGCGGGATCAGATTGAGGAATTCGGAAAGAAAGAACGCGCTCGCAAGGATCAGCACGCCATGAACAATAGAGGCGATTTTTGTATGCGCGCCGGCGTTAATGTTCACTGAGGATCGGACGATGATCGCCGAAATCGGCAGACCGCCGATCAGGCCGCTGAGAATATTTCCCGTTCCCTGCGCCAGCAGTTCCTGATCCGTCGGCGCAATGCGCTTCAGCGGATCGAGCTTGTCCGTCGCCTCAAGGCTCAGCAGCGATTCAAGGCTGGCGATCACCGCGAGGCTCACCGCCGTATGGATGACGTCCATATTCGTGATCAGCGAAAAATCCGGAAAAGCGGTGGATTGCCAGAACTCTTCCAGGCTGGAAAACACCGGCAGGCTGACAAGGTGCTCGGTGGCGATGGCGACGCCCGGCACAAAGGCGCGGGTGAAAATATTATAGATGACGCCGAAGATGACGACCACCAGCGCGCCCGGCACAAGTGAAAGCCAGCGATTTTTCTTAACCGGCTCCATCTCCCAGATGACCAGAATAATCAGGGAGGCAAGAGTGAGCAGCACCGGTCCCGGCGAGATGGCGCGCAAACTTTCGGCAAGCGCAGAAAATTGGGTCGCCCCGCCCTCTTCGAAATAGGACAGGTCATCCTGCGCCGTATAAACATAGCCAAAGACATGCGGCAATTGCTTGAGGATGAGCATGAGGCCGATCGCCGAAAGCACGCCCTTCACCACCGAAGACGGAAAATAGGCGCTGATCGAACCAGCGCGCAGCAGACCAAGGGCGAGCTGCAGCAGCCCCGCCAGGACCACCGAAAGCAGAAATCCGCGATAACCGAAACTCGCGATGGCGGCGGCGGAAACAATCACGACGCCATTGGCGGGGCCCGAAACGCTGAGCTGAGAGCCGCTGACGATCGACACCACGACGCCGCCAATAATCCCGCCAATCAATCCCGCGAAGGGCGGCGCGCCGGAGGCCAGCGCGATGCTCAGGCACAAGGGCAGCGCCACCAGAAAAACGACGATTCCGGCAAAAAGATCATTATACCAATGCGGGACGTAATATTGCAGTCTGGTTTGCGACATTGGGCGTCGTCTCTATGGTTCGCGGTTATTTTGAGCGGCTTATAGCATTCTTGCGGTGACAAGTAGAACCACCGCGCATCAAAACCAAAAATCAGTCGCCGGAAGATGCTTCTTTTCTGATTCTCGCCTGATAACTGTGCCTGATTTCTGTGCGCCGACGATTAGCGGCTTTGATGAGGTTACCGTTTTACTACGGTTGTCACATAACATTCATGCGAACGTGCTCAACTTTGTGACGTATCGTATTAAAAAAAGCGCTGCACGCCGGGATGTCGCCTTGCAGCGATGTGGACTGATATTGGTCAAGCGGACAGTCCCTTCTGCAGACGATGAAAGACTTCCCGGCAACGACAGAGATTTAAAATTTTTGTTCAGCGCCTTTGCCAAAAAGAGACATAACTTCTCTTGCTTTACAACACCGGCGACACCACGGCACCCTTGGTTCTCAGACAATCAACGACGACGCCAATCATGTTCGGCGCAGCGCCAACTGGACCAAAACAGTTTCTCCTATCTGGACGTTTTTGCGACCGCACACCTTGCGTAAGATTGGGGAGGACATGCGGCTGGGTCAACCCAAACGCGGTGAGCGTTTCCGCGTGCGTGCCGGAAACCGCCTGACGCAAGATCTTCAAGAGGGTGATGATGGGCGCCATTTCAGAAGAGACATCCCAAGCATATGGCGCGGCAGCATCCGCCGTAACTCCGAAAGACGAACAAGCCCAAACGGTCCGGGAACGGCTGCGAGAGTTCAATACATTCTGGGACAGTCGCTTCGAAGACCTCAAACCCGCGACCTGGATTCAAACAACCTACCGCGATTTCAGCGCCGGATTGATCGTCGCTTTAACGGCGATCCCCATGGCGATGGGCTTTTCGATGGCCATGGGGCTGCGGCCAGAACAGGGCATCATCGCCGGCGCCCTCGCCTGCGTGGTCGGCCGCACCTTCGGCGGCTCGAAATATCAGGTCTACGGCCCCACCGCCGCCTTTATTCCCGTCATCGCCGGTCTTGTACGCAAATATGGCGAAGCGAGCGGCGGCACGCTGGCCGACGCTCACGGCTTTCTTGTGCTGGTGTCGATCATCGCCGGCGTCATTTTGATGGCGATGGGACTTTTTGGTCTGGGAAAATACGCCAAACTGGTCCCCAACTCGATTGTCGTCGGCTTCACCGCCGGCATCGCCGTCGCGATCGCCGCCTCCAACATTGAATCCGTTCTTGGCGTTGCCGACTTCTCCGAGCTCCTCGGCGAAGACGCCGATATTCAGGGCGGATTCGAGGCCACTGTGGCGTCTGTGTTCCAAAATCTGGGCAAGATAAATGGCTGGGCGGTGACGCTGGGCTTGCTCACCTTTGCGCTGACCAAGATTTTGTTGCGGATTTCGATTTTTATTCCGGCGCCGGCGCTGGCGATTGGTCTCTGCACCTGGCTGGCTGGCGGCGTATTGTCGAACAAGGGACTGATCCTGGTTCGCGATCTCTATGGCGCGATCCCGACGAATTTCTTCGGCTTTACGCCGCCCAGCCTCCCGGCGATGAGCGCTGGCGTGGCGTTCGACATTTTCTATTACGTTGCGGCGATTGTCTTTGTTTCCGGCGTCGAAAGCCTGCTGTGCTCCTCCATGGCGGATCGACTGGCCGATAATCGCGGCACGCCTTTCAATCCCAACAAGGAGTTCTGGGGCCAGGGGCTCGTGCAGATCATCACCCCGATGGTGAATGGCTTCCCCTGCACCGGCGCACTGGCGCGCACGGCGACCAGCATCAAGGCGGGCGCCGTCACGCCGCTCGCCGGTTATTTCAAGGGCGCATTAAAGCTGTCGCTCGCCTATCTCATCGCCGGTTATCTTGAGATGATCCCGATGGCCTGCATCGGCGGCATTCTGCTGTGGGTCGCGTCCAATATGATCAAATGGTCGGAGATCAAAGAGGTTCTCAACCATAATAAATTTCACGCGCTGCTCATGCTCTATACGGCCGTGATGGTGCCGGCGACCGACTTCCTCACCGGCGTGCTGACCGCACTCATCCTCTATTTTGGCACCCGCGGCTTCTTCGACAAAGCGCCGGCGCGCGTGCAGCCGCAGGAAAAAGCGTCCCACGCTGCTCCGGAGATCGCGATCCATGTCACCCCCGGCCAATTTCGCAATGTTCTAGCGCCGCTCGCTCTGGGACCAGAAGACGACTCCCTGATCGATTACGTCAAATTTCTTGTGAAGACGGGCGTCGCGAAGCAACTGTCATTCGTACATGTCGTTCAGCCGGGCGGAGCGAATAAAGCAGCGACTGACACGAAGCGAAAAGCCCTCGCAGACTTTATGCGTGAACGCCTTGGCGACGAAGTTGCTCTGACGACAAACGCCATTTTGATCGAAGGCGAAAGCCGCCTTGACGCCATTGCAGGCTATGTTGAACGTCACGACATTGATCTGGTGCTTCTGGGACATCGCGTTTCGACCAGCGGTCAACGCGCGCTGGCGCGCCGTCTGGCGATGGTTACTCGGGCTTCGGTATGGATGACGCCTGAAGGCTATGCGCCAAAAATTTCCGGCATTCTCGCGCCTGTCGATTTTTCTGCGCCATCTGCGGATAGCCTCCGGCAGGCGATTGGCGTCGCCCGACGCGCGCACGCCGCCAATGTAACCGCATTGCATGTCTACTTCGACGCTTCGGTTTTGCGCTTTGAAGAACATGATGACATTGCACAGAGCCAGGAAGCCACATCATTTGACCAGTTTCTGGAAGCGATCGATGTGCAGGGCGTGTCGATCACTAGCGTCAGCGAAGAAAGCAGCCACGCCGCGCAGGCTATTCTGCGTCAGGCCGAGGCAAATGGCGCCGATCTGATTGTGATCAGCACGCGCGGACGCAGCCGCGCCGCCCTGTCGCTGCTCGGCAGCGTCACCTCGCAAGTCATGGCTGAAGCGAAAACGCCCGTGCTCGCAGTGAAGCATTTCGGCGGCAGCATGAATGTCAAAGACGCGCTGCTTTCCGGGCAGATCTGGCGAAAACCAGATAGTTACGCCAATTGATGCGCAGATTCAGGCGGCGGCCCTTCCGCCACCTGAAACGAGACGCCTTCCAGGCGAGACAACTGCTGGCGACGCGCAAAAAATAAACCACAATTTAACGTTACTAATCCTGCAATTCGGAATGCGCACCAGGTGCGCCAGTGCAGGATAGCAGTGATGCTTCAATATCTTATCGCCGAAACCAGAGACTGTTCGCCCGTTCAGTCGAAGCGGATTTTCGCCGCTTATGACGAAGCTTGGGACGCGATTGACCAGCATATGAAACGCCGGGATCGGATCGGCAATCCGGACAAGCTCGGCAAGCTGCTCCTCGACACCATCATTGATCAGATGGATTACCATCTCGAGCACATGGCGCTGGTCGACGCGTCGCTGAAAAGAATGGGTTTCGCGCCGTTACGGCGCGGTGATTTTCTGGAAATCGAATATTCTGCAGCTTGACGGAAATCAGGGATTGCCCTGATCCGTCATTTGCTCTCTGACACTCGCGACAATATGCCACTCACCGTTTGATGGCGTGCGACATTGGCGCAGATTGTTATTGACGACGATTTCCCTGTTTATCTGGCGGGTAACAGGGCCTTGAAATGATCCGCACGCCAATCATCAATGCATTTATTATTTGTCTTCTCGCGACCGTTGTATTGGGCGGCGCAATGCTTCTGATATCGCCGCCGCTCGCCCGCGCAGATATGGACCCGCTCACGCGCGCACATCGCCTGAACGCCCGATAGCGCCGGATCTGAATGCGCCATTCGGGTCGCTAGCGGCTGACTGGCCAGTCGTTGTCGTGCTTTCTTTCCAGAAACCAGGAATTGTCCGGGTCATAAAACCCGCGTGTCAGCTCCGGAATATTTTTGGGTAACGGCACGCATTTGAAATTTACGATATCGCGCCCCAATTCGTCCTTGCTTTCGCGTGACGTGATCACCGCAGATTTTCGGTAAAGCAGACAATGTTGCTGGGCCTGATCCTCGCCGACCGCCCGACCGCCATTGCCGCCGCCCTGCGACATCGCGCAAGCGGAAAGCGCGGCGCAGGCGCCGGCCCAAAGACCCAGAGATAAGAATTTTTTGACCACGAACATGTGCGCAGGCTCTTCTCGCCCGCACATCGGCGGGCATTTGCTGAAGAGACGAACGACACAGTCTAATTATGGCTATTGCACGACGATCGCCCCCCATTGCCTGAAGCGCCGCCCCGCGAGGCTATATTCGGTCCCTGTGGAGGCAATCCTCCGGGCGCCTGCCAAAGCGGCGTTAACTCTGCGTCCGTTAACTCTTGCGTCAAAGAAACCGCGCCCTATCTGGACCTCATTCCCCTTCCATCATAAATTTCATTCGTTAACGCCAGATCGCCAAATGGAGGCCGCCTGTTGATGGGCAAGATGTTCATCCTACCCGTCACGCTCACCCTGCTTTACGCAGGAGCGGCCCCAGCATACGCGGCTGGCGACGCACAATCGGCCTGTATGGATGACGCGCTGAAATTATGCGGCGATGAGATTCCCTTCATCTCTGAAATCGAGGATTGCCTCGAAGCCAACATGCCGCAACTCAGCGTCAGATGCCGTAAAGAATTTTCCGGACCCGAGTCGCGGAGCCTGTTGCGCGAGGAGGATTTCCAATAGTGGAGCGGGGCGATCATGGCGCCTGAACTTGCAGTTTCCCACTGGTTCAACACGGCGGAGCCGATCACGCTCCAAAGCTTGCGCGGACGCGTTGTTCTCCTGCACGCTTTTCAGATGCTCTGCCCCGGCTGCGTGTCGCATGGAACGCCTCAGGCGCAACGCGCGCAGTCATTGTTTCGCAACACCGATCTCGCCGTGATCGGCCTGCACACGGTTTTTGAACATCATGCCGCGATGACGCCGGTTTCGCTTGAAGCTTTCATCCACGAATATCGTCTGACGTTTCCGATTGGCGTCGATCAGGCCAGCGAGAACGACCCCATTCCCGTCACCATGCGGCGTTATCAGATGCGCGGCACGCCAAGCTGCGTCATCATTGGACGCGACGGCGCCATTCGCCATCATGGCTTCGGGCAGGAGGAGGATATGGCGCTGGGCGCTATTCTCGGATCATTGCTGGCGGAGAAAGCGCCGGGCGCAGCATGACGTTGGCCGATGTCCTGCCGCGCGTTCTTGCCGGCCGTATTATGCCGCTTGGCGAGAGCGGCAGGGTCAGCGCGATTGACAAGCGGCCGGTCAGCGGGCCGTGGGGCATTGGGCTTCAGGGCCTGATCAATGACGCGCAAGCAAACCGGTCGCATCACGGCGGGCCAGAAAAAGCGCTTCATCACTATGCATTCGATCATTATGCGGCGTGGATCGCCGAAATCGGCGACCATCCCCTGCTCGCCGCTCCAGGCGCCTTTGGCGAAAACCTCTCTACCGTCGGCTGGACCGAAGACGACATTTGCGTTGGCGACGTCATACGCTTCGGCGCCACGCGTCTGCAGGTTAGCCAGGGGCGTCAGCCCTGTCTGACGCTAAATTTGCGCTTCTGCCAGAAAGACATGGCGCTGCGCGTTCAGCAAAATGGACGAAGCGGCTGGTATTATCGCGTGCTGGAGCCGGGCGTCGCGAAAGAGGACGACACGCTGCAACTGATCCATCGGCCTCAACCCGACTGGACGCTCGCGCGTCTCAACAAGGTGCTCTATCATGACGTCCGAAACCATGCCGAACTGAGTGAGATGGCGGGACTCGCCGAGTTATCGTCAAACTGGCGCGAACTCGCCCGGCGACGCCTAAACAGCGGCAAAACAGAAGACTGGACGCGGCGGCTCTATGGTCGGGACGCCGCCGGGCGCTAACCCATGCAGGGAGTGTGATCATGCCGCACGACACGCCGCCGCTTGCACACTGTCAAACCCGCGACAACATCGCCACGATCACCCTCGCCAATGAGCGCAGCCGCAACGCACTTTCGCTGGCGATGATCGATGCGCTCACGACAATTTTCACGCAGCTGGCGAAGCGTCGTGATGTTCATATCATCGTGCTGCAGGCCGATGGACCAGCCTTTTGCGCAGGACATGATCTGCTCGAACTGACCGCGCACAGAGACGATGATGACGCGGGCCACGCCTTCTACACGCGAACGATGATCGCCTGCTCGACCCTGATGCGGCACATCATCGCCGTTCCGCAACCGGTGATCGCCGCCGTCGATGGCATCGCGACGGCGGCGGGCTGTCAGCTTGTCGCCACCTGCGATCTGGCGGTCGCCGGCCCGCATGCCCGCTTCTGCACACCCGGCGTCAATATCGGCCTGTTTTGCTCGACGCCTTCGGTGGCGCTGGCGCGCAACATCAGTCGAAAACACGCCATGGAAATGTTGCTCACCGGCGATATCTTCAGCGCCGATGACGCGCTGCGCTTTGGTCTCGTCAACCGGATCTCTCCAGAAGGCGCGCGTGTGATGGCGCAGGCTTTGGCGCAACAGATCGCCGCCAAATCGCCGCATGCGCTTGTCATCGGCAAGGAGACCTTTTACCGACAGATCGACATGCAGCTCGCTGAAGCCTATGACCACGCCAGCGCCGTCATGGTTGAAAACATGATGATCGCCGACGCCCGCGAAGGGATCGCCGCCTTTCTGGAAAAACGCGCGCCGGTCTGGCCGAATGACCAGGTCGCAGACTGATTGACGCAATTTTGGGAAAACCTGTCCGATGTCTGTCACGCTTCAGGAAAATCTTTTCACCGGCCCGATAGCGGGAGAATATGATCTGCTGCGGCTGATGTGTCCTAACGCCGCAATATTGGCGCGACGCATCGGCGAATTTATCGGCGACTGGCGCCCAGGCCAGAATCTGGAGGGATTTGAAATCGGCTGCGGCACCGGCATTTGCACTCTTGGTCTACTAGCCGCCCGCAAAAACCTCAAACTGACGGCGGTGGACAGCGCGCCTCAAATGCTCGATCAGGCGCGGGTTAATCTCGCCGGCGACATCAAAGCCAGACGCCTTGCCCTCGTCGAAAAGGATGCGCTGACGG
>JALRFG010000059.1:0-1534 GCA_023253795.1 Methylocystis sp. | reverse complement strand
CGATCAGGCGCGGGTTAATCTCGCCGGCGACATCAAAGCCAGACGCCTTGCCCTCGTCGAAAAGGATGCGCTGACGGTGCTGCGATCCCTGCCCGACGCCAGCGTCGATTTTATCGCCTCCAATTATGCCATTCACAATTTTGACGATGATTATCGCGCCAAGGCTCTCGCGGAAGCCTTTCGCGTGTTGCGGCCCGGCGGCGTGCTGATCAATGGCGACCGTTACGCCATCGACGACCGCAACGCCCATCTGGCGGACACGCAAAATATTGTGCGCGGCTGGTTCAAATTATTCCGTCAGATTGACCGGCTCGATCTGCTCGAAGACTGGATTGTGCATCTGATCAGCGATGAATCGCCAAAGATCATCATGTATTACACGCCCTCTCTGGAGCAGTTACGCCAGATCGGTTTCGGTGATGTCAGCGTCGATTTTCGCGACGGCGTCGATACGCTCATTCGCGCGACAAAGCCGCTATAGGCGCGACGCGCAGATCAACGCGAACTTATGGAATTACCCTTCCTCGCCCTGCTTGCCGCGCTGAACGCCGCAATCTGCCAGACAGCAACCGATCTCGGCACCAAGGCGGCCACACGCACGGCGGATGATCGTGCGATCCTCGTTGCGCAATGGGGCCTCAGCGCCCTGTTGCTCATTTTTGTGACGATAGGTTTCTACCCCGATCTCTTCCTAGCGACGGCGACTGTGTGGCCGACTCTGGTCAGGCCGGGGTTCTGGCCGCTGCTGTTCTGGGACAGCGTCATCAACATCATCGCCTATCTCCTTTATATCCGCGCTTTTCGTCTCGCGGACGCCTCGCTTGTCGCGCCACTGGTGTTGCTGACGCCGGTGCTGATGCTCGTCACATCGCCGATCATGCTTGGCGAACAGACGCCGCCGCTTGGCGTGGTGGGGGTTCTTTTTACGGTTCTGGGCATCGGCCTGCTCGACGTCGGCGAGGCGAATCCCGCAAGCGGTCGACGGCGATTGAACTTTATGATTTTCGTCCGCGATCCGGGCGCGCGCGCGATGATCGTTACGGCGGCTCTGTGGAGCATTGGCGCCAATATCGACAAGCGTGGCGTCCAGGCGTCGACGCCGCTGATCTGGATCGCCAGCGTCACAAGCTGCATCGCTTTTTTTGCTTTTATCTACTGGCTCGCCGGGCCGCGTCGGCCGGTGACAGTTCACGCCTTGCGCTACGCCTTTTTCGCCGGCGCATCCATGTCGGTCGGCAATACAGCGCAGGTTTGGGCGCTCAGCATTCTACTTGCGCCTTATGTCATCGCCATCAAACGCCTGTCGGCATTATTCACAGTGCTCATGAGCGGCCGGCTTTTGCAAGAAGAGACAGGCGGCCGCCTGCTCGGCGCAGCGGTGATGCTGATTGGCGCTGTGCTGATTGCGCTGGCGAGAGGATAGGCGCGTCCAAGAAGCGCCTAATCCTCCATCTTCAGCGCAGCGATGAAGGCTTCCTGCGGAATCTCGACGCGGCCGAACTGGCGCATCTTCTTCTTGCCTTCCTTCTGCTTC
>JALRFG010000058.1 GCA_023253795.1 Methylocystis sp. | reverse complement strand
GTTGACATTTTGGTCAACAACGCGGGCATCACACGCGATAACCTGTTTATGCGCATGTCGGACGATGAATGGAATTCCGTCATCGACGTCAACCTGACCGCCACCATGCGCCTGTGCCGCGGCGTCTTGCGCGGTATGATGAAATCGCGCTGGGGCCGTATCGTCAATATCTCGTCCGTTGTGGGAACGACGGGCAACCCGGGCCAAGGCAACTATGCCGCGTCCAAGGCCGGCATGATCGGCATGTCCAAATCTCTGGCCGCTGAAGTCGCCGCCCGCGGCGTCACGGTGAACTGTGTTGCGCCGGGCTTTATCGAAAGCCCGATGACGGATGTGTTGACCGACGCCCAGAAGAAAGACCTGATGGCGCTTATCCCCGCCAGCCGGTTTGGCCTCGGGACCGATGTCGCGGCGTCGGTCGTCTATCTCGCCAGCGCCGAGGCGGCCTACGTCACCGGACAGACCCTGCACGTCAATGGCGGCATGGCCATGATTTGATCCACTGGCGCGACGCCGGCGCTTCTTGACGCGACCGGCGATCCGGGAGAAGAGAGTGCGCCGAATCCCGCCGGTCTCGCCATGCCCGCCGGATTATGCTATCCGGACGAGGCTGTAGGAGACTGGTTTCTTCAAAGAGTTTGGTCCCGTTTCGAGCCTTCGGACGCTTGTCCGGGCCGATGCGGTCCACCGGGAAGGCAAGAGGATTTTGAAACAGACGCCGACAGCGTGGCGCAACCGTGCGCGCCGTTATTGGATTAAGCATCACAAACAGGGACGGAAAAAATGAGCGATGTCGCCGAGCGCGTAAAGAAAATCGTTATCGAGCATCTCGGCGTCGAGCCGGAAAAGGTCGTCACCAACGCCAATTTCATTGACGATCTGGGCGCGGACTCGCTCGACACGGTTGAGCTGGTCATGGCCTTCGAAGAAGAATTCGGCGTCGAAATTCCCGACGACGCGGCGGAAAAGATCGTCACCTTCGGCGACGCCGTCACTTTCCTTGAAAAAGCTCAGGCCGCCTGAGTTCATAAGCAATGGACGCGCGGCCCCGGGCCGCGCTGTCCCGTCCATGTGGACGCAACAATCCCCCTTTTTAAAATTTGAGAGTCCACCATGCGCAGGGTCGTCGTCACCGGTCTTGGCGTCGTGTCGCCGCTGGGTTGTGGCGTTGAAACCAACTGGCGGCGTCTGACCGCCGGCGAACATGGTTTCCGCCGTATCGACATGTTCGAGGTGGACGATCTCGCCTGCCAGATTGCGGCGATCATTCCGCGCGGCGACGGTTCGAACGGAACCTTCAATCCCGACGACTGGTTCGACCCCAAGGAACAACGCAAGGTCGACGACTTCATCATTTACGGCGTCTGCGCCGCCACACAGGCGCTCAAGGACGCGAACTGGGTCGCCGACACGCCGGAGAAGCAGGAAACCACCGGCGTCCTGATCGGCTCCGGCATCGGCGGCCTGGGCGGCATTTACGAAACCTCCGTGACCCTGAAGGAAAAAGGGCCGCGCCGGGTGTCGCCGTTCTTCGTCTCCGGCCGCATCATCAATCTTGTCGCCGGCTACGTCTCGATCCTGCATGGCCTCAAGGGCCCCAATCATGCAGTTGTCACCGCCTGTGCGACCGGCACCCATTCCATCGGCGACGCGGCGCGCATCATCGCCATGGGCGACGCTGAAGTCATGGTCGCCGGCGGCGCCGAATCCCCGGTCAACCGCATCGGCGTCGCAGGCTTCGCCGCCTGCCGGGCGCTGACCACCGGCTTCAACGACCGCCCCGAAGCGGCGTCGCGCCCCTACGACCGCGATCGTGACGGCTTTGTCCTCGGCGAAGGCGCTGGCTGCGTCGTGCTGGAAGAATATGAGCACGCCAAAGCGCGCGGCGCGAAAATTTACGCCGAGCTGATCGGCTACGGCATGTCGGGCGACGCCTATCACATCACGGCGCCGACGCCCGACGGCGACGGCGCCTATCGCTGCATGAAGATGGCGCTGAAACGTTCGAACATCTCGGTCTCCGACATTGACTATGTCAATGCACATGGCACTTCGACGCCGCTGGGCGATGAAATCGAACTGCGCGCAGTTGAGCGCCTGCTCGGCAACGCCGGGGCCAATCTGTCCATGTCGTCGACGAAATCGGCGATCGGCCATTTGCTCGGCGGCGCCGGCGCGGTCGAGGCGGTCTACACCATTCTGGCGATGACCCATGGCGTTGCCCCGCCGACGCGCAATCTCGACAATCCTTCGGTCGAGACATCCATTGATCTCGTCCCGCACCAGGCCCGCAAGCGCGAGATCAATCTGGCGCTGTCAAACTCCTTCGGCTTCGGCGGCACCAACGCTTCGCTGCTGTTCCGCAAGACGGTCTGACGCGCCCGCCTGAGGCATTTCGGCAACAGTCTGAAAAAAACGCCATGAACAATGGTGATTGCGACGTTAAGGAATGGTTAACCATTCCCTTCGTTCCTCAATTCGCCACAATCTCGCCTAGTCTGCGACAGCGGATGGCGTGTGCTAGCATCGACGCCGCCCAAGTGTAGCCGTATCGCGCGCTGGCGCGAACAGGATTGGCGTAACGACGATGATCGATCCGGACGACAAGGACGAGAAGACGACGGAAGAAGCCGTCGTGACGAACGACAAGTCCTCCCAGACGTCTTCCGAGACGGCCGCAGACGCTCAGGCGACGCCACCCGCCGAAGAGAAAGCGTCGGAACCCGCCAAAGAAGTTGAAAAGCCGCTCGAGACGAAATCGTCCGGCATGCCGCCGCTCAAGCGCGAAGAACCCCTGCCCGCGCCCACGCCGCCCGCGTCGACCAAACCGGTCGTCGAGACGCCGGCGCCGGTCCGCAAGCCGGCCGCGGCGCCCAAGCAAACGACGCAACCCAAGGCGCCGCCCGCGCCGCCGCCCAGAAAAAAACGCCGTGACGGCACGCTCTCAGCGATGAGCGGTTTTCTCAGCTTTCTGCTTGTCATGCTCGTCGCCGGCGTTTTTGGCGTCATTGCGATGATGCACAAGCTCAAGGAGCCGGGTCCGCTGGCGCAGGACAAGATCGTCTATATGCCGCCAGGCAGCGAAACGTCGGAAATGGTCGCGCAGCTCCAGCGCGAAGGCGTGATCGATAATCCGTCGCTGATGTATTACGCCCTGCTTGTCAGCGGCGCCCGCAACAAGCTCAAACCCGGCGAATATCTTTTCAAGACGCATGTCAGCCTGCGCGATGCGATTGATGAGATGGTCGCCGGCAAGCAGGTGATGCACAGCTTCACCGTGCCGGAAGGACTGACCAGCGAACAAATCGTTCAGCGCATGCGCGAAAACGACATGCTCGCGGGCGATATTCTTGAGACGCCGAAAGAAGGCGCTCTGCTGCCCGACACCTATAAATTCCCGCGCGGCTTTCCGCGCGCACGTCTGATTTCGAAAATGCAGGAAGATCAGCGCAAACTGCTCGATCAGATCTGGGCCAAGCGCGCCGAGGATCTGCCGCTGCATTCGCCGCGCGAACTGGTGACGCTGGCGTCAATTGTCGAAAAGGAAACCGGCAAAGCCGAAGAACGGCCGCGCGTCGCCGCCGTATTCGTCAATCGACTGCGCAAGCATATGCGACTGCAATCCGATCCGACGATCATCTATGGTCTTGTCGGCGGCAAAGCCACATTGGGTCGCGGCATTCTGCGATCGGAGATCGAAAAATTCACGCCCTATAACACTTATGCGATCGACGGCCTGCCGCCAGGACCCATCGCTAATCCGGGTCGCGCTGCGCTCGAAGCCACGGCGCATCCCGCCGCGACCGACGATCTTTATTTCGTCGCCGACGGCACCGGCGGACATGTGTTCGCCAATTCGCTCAACGATCACTCGCGTAATGTTCAGCAATGGCGCCGCATCGAACAGGACAACAAGAGCAAGGCCGGCGAAACGCCTGATCAGGCGACGCCGGGCATGACGCCACCGGCGACGCCGAAAAACGACAAGCGCACCCAGGCGCCGATCGGACGATTGGTGAACATCGCCCGTGCGCCGGAAGATTACCCGATTGGCCGCAGCATGGCCGCCGACTCAGGCGCCACCCATCGCATTGGCGTTTATGGTCCGGCCATGGCCGCCTTTGTGCTCGGCGGTTACGACGATCCCAGCGATCCGGCGGCGCCCGATCTTGTCGCCTATCGGCGCACGCGCGCTTTTTTCAGTGAAGATGTCGCGCAGCCGCGCAACTATCCTTCGCGTTTTGAAAACGACATGCTCGCCGCCGCCAACGTCGGCGAAGGCGAAGAAGCCGACGCCTATCGTTCGGACATGGCGCCGGAAAGCGCCGATGGCCGCGCGCTATCAGACGAACCGCCGGCGGTTGACGCCTATCCGGTTTCGCCGGCGCGGCGCGCTGAACAAAAAGCGCGCGCCGCACGACTTGGCCTTGCAGCAGGCTCCGATGAAATGCCGACGGAAGCGGTGGGCGAAAGAGTTACAGCCGAACAGCCTGTCGTGACCGCCGCCGCTGCGCCGCTGGCCTTGGCGCCAGGTGAAAAACCCATGCGTCCGCGCGCCTTCGACGCTTCTGAAGGAACGGCGCTGGATCCGCTGAAAGACAAGAGCTGGGATCTTTCCTCAGCCAAGACGGTCCCCTCGACCACCAGCCTGCGGTAAGCGCGCTGCAAATCTCGAAAATTTTACTGGAGTCTCCATGACTGTCGCGAGCATGACAGGCTTTTCCCGCTCCCATGGCGCTTTCGGATCGTGGGCCTACGCCTGGGAGCTGAAAAGCGTCAACGCCAAGGGGCTTGATCTGCGGCTGCGGGTTCCACCCGCTTTAGACGCCGTAGAGGTGAAGGCCCGCGCCGCCATTTCGGCGCGACTGACGCGTGGATCGGTGGTGGCGAATCTGACTGCGAAACGTACCGATGACGTCGCCCCGGCGCGCATCAATCGCGACGCGCTCGATCGGCTGCTTGCGGCGCTCGACGATGTGCCGCCGCACGCCAATCTGCGACCAGCCTCGCTCGATGGCCTGCTGACGATTCCGGGAATCATCGAGATTGTGCAGCCCGAAGAAGATGACGTGCAGCGCAGCGCGCTGGAAACCCATATTCTGCGGGCGCTCGATGAAGTGCTCGACGCGCTGGTTGCCGCGCGTCAGGGCGAAGGCGCGGCGCTGACGCGCGTGTTGCGCGCACGGCTCGACCGTATCGGTGAACTCACGGCGCAGGCCGACGCCTTGCCCGCGCGCCAACCTGAAGCGATTCGCGACCGGCTCGCACAGCAGATCGCCAAACTCATGGAGGCCGCCGAGGGGCTCGATCCGGCGCGGCTGCATCAAGAAGCGGTGCTGATCGCCGTCAAAAGCGATATTCGCGAGGAGCTGGACCGGCTGAAGGCGCATGTCGCCAGCGCACGGGACCTGCTCGACAAGGGCGGGCCGATCGGGCGTCGTCTTGATTTCTTCGCGCAGGAACTGGGACGTGAAAGCAACACGCTGTGCGCCAAATCCGGCGATACGGCGCTCACCGCGATTGGCCTCGATATGAAAATCGAGGTCGAACAATGGCGCGAGCAGGTTCAAAACATCGAATAGGCGCGTTAACGCCGACACAGTTGTCAGCAGGCCATGGCTCGCCTATGGCGAGGACCAGCGATTTTTCCGGAAGCGATCCAGATGGACCCAACCCTTCCCGCCCGACGCGGCGTCGTTCTCATTCTCTCCTCGCCGTCTGGCGCCGGAAAGACGACGCTGACGCGCATGATGCTTCAGGACCGCGATCTCGATCTGACTCTGTCGATTTCCGTGACGACGCGGGCGCGCCGTTCTAGCGAAGTTGACGGCATTCATTACCGCTTCATCGGCGAGAAACAGTTCATCGCGCTGCGCGACACCGGCGAATTGCTGGAATGGGCTGAAGTGCACGGCAATTATTACGGCACGCCGCGCGCTCCAGTGGAGGCGATCCTGGCGCAGGGTCGCGATTGCCTATTCGATATCGACTATCAGGGCACGCGCCAGGTGCGCGAAAAAATGAACGCCGACACGGTCAGCGTCTTTATCCTGCCGCCGTCGATGAAAGAGCTGCGCGCGCGGCTTGAACGCCGCGCCGAGGATTCTCGCGAGGTCATCGAGAAACGGCTTGAAAACGCCCGCAAGGAAATCGCGCGCTGGAAAGAATATGACTATGTGATCGTCAATGACGATCTGCAGCGCTCTTTCGACGATCTGATCGCCATTCTGCGCGCAGAGCGTCAGCGTCGGCCACGCCGCGAACGCGGCATAGAAGCCTTTGTCGAAAAATTGCTGAGCGAATGACGCGCTGACCCTTGTGTCACAGGATTAGCCGTTGGTTACCGCATTCGCCAGCGCGACAAAACCCGCAACATCAATTTCCTCGGCGCGTTTCGTTTCTTCAATGCCGGCGCTTGCCAGCAAGTCGCCGGCGTCGACCCCGAGCGATTTGAGGCTTTGACGCAGCATCTTGCGGCGCTGGCCGAAAGCCGCCTGCGTCACCCGCGTCAACGTCCCGGCGTCGCAGGACATTGGCGACGGATTGGGAACAAGTTCGACCACGGACGAGACGATTTTCGGCGGCGGCGTAAAGGCTGAAGGCGACACATCAAAGAGAATGCGCGCACGCGTGCGCCAGCCGCACAACACCGCGAGACGACCGTAATCGGCGCGCTGCGCCGGCGTCGCGACAATCCGTAACGCCACCTCTTTTTGAAACATCAGCACATAGCGATCAAACGCCGAGGGCCAGGGCTCAGCCTCGATCCAGCGCGTCAATAAAGCGGTGGCGATATTATAGGGAAGGTTGGCGCATATGCCCGCCGGCGTCGTCACGCCTTCGCGCGCCAGCAGCGCTGGCATGTCGATTTCCAGTGCATCCGCCTCCACCACCGTGAGACGACCGGGATAATGCGCGGCGATTTCAGCCAGCGCCGGCAGACAACGCGCATCGCGTTCAATGGCGATGACGCGGGCGCCCTGCGCCAGCAACGCGCGCGTCAATCCGCCGGGACCGGGACCGATTTCAACAATCGTCACCTCCGGCGAGGCGCCGACGGCGCGCGCGATCCGCGACGTCAGATTAAGATCGAAGAGGAAATTCTGGCCAAGCGTTTTTTTGGCGTCGAGCCCATGACGCGCAACAACCTCGCGAAGCGGTGGCAGATCGTCGATCATTTGGTCATCCGGTCGGCGAGACGGATCGCTTCAATCAGGCTTGTTGGATCGGCGACGCCCTTGTCGGCGATATCGAATGCGGTGCCATGATCCGGTGAGGTGCGCACAAAGGGCAACCCAAGCGTAACATTCACCCCGCGATCAAACGCCAGCGTCTTGATCGGGATCAGCGCCTGATCATGCGTCGGGCATAAAGCGACGTCATAGCCAGCGCGTGCCGTCGCATGGAACATCGTATCGGCCGGGAACGGACCACGCGTATAAATTCCCCTGTCGCGTAAAGCGGCAAGCGCCGGCGCCATAACATCGATCTCTTCACGACCCAACGCACCATCCTCGCCGGCATGCGGATTCAATCCAGAAAAGGCGAGACGCGGCTTTGTGATTCCAAATCGCGTCGCCAGATCATGCGCGACGATCACGCCAGTTTCTTTGGCGCATCAATCAATGGAATGTGGATCGTGATGGGCACGACAGCGAGTTCTTCCGCCCACAGCATCATCACGGCGCGATAATTGCCGCTATAATGGCGCGTCGCCAGTTCCCCGAGAAATTCCGTATGGCCGGGATGCGCAAAACCAGCCGCGTAAAGAACCGATTTGGCGATGGGATTGGTGACGACGCCACGCGCCGATCCCTGAGCGACACAGGCTACGGCGCGTTCGATCGACGCGATGATCGCCGGCGCATTCGCCGGGTCCGGCTGGCCAGCGACAGCGTTTGTTTCATGCATTAGCGGCACAACCGGCAGGGCTCGGGCGAAGATCGCCGACGCGGTTTCGGGAGTCGCGGTCTCGAAAGCGATCTCCAACCCAAGCGCTTGCGCGCGCCGCATCAGCAACGCCTGATCCGCAAAAGCGAAAAACGCCGGTAAATGCTGGGTCTGGCGCACGCGCCATGCCTTGAGCAGCAATTCGGGCCCGATCCCGGCGGGATCGCCCATGGTGATGGCGAGCGGGGTTGTCGTCATGCGTGCAAGGCTTGCAACGGATCAGGCCGCGCGTCAAACGCGGACAAAATAAAAACGCCGGCGCTTCAACGCCGGCGTTTTTTCATCTCATCCGGCGCGACGGCGTCAGTTATGCGCCACGCCTTCCTTGTCGAGAAGCTGAACCAGCTCGCCGCTCTGGAACATCTCGCGGGTGATGTCGCAACCGCCGATGAATTCATTCTTCACATAAAGCTGCGGAATTGTCGGCCAGTTTGAATAGGCCTTGATGCCTTCGCGGATCTCGCCATCGGCCATCACATTGATGGCTTTATAGGGCACGCCGAGATGATTGAGAATTTGCGCGACCTGCATGGAGAAACCACATTGCGGCGCCTGAGGCGTTCCTTTCATAAACAGCACGACATCGCTGCTCTCGATCTCTTTTTTGATCCGATCGTGAATAGTGTCCGACATTTTTCTTCCTTTCATTCGGCGGTCAAGGCGCCGACGATCATGCGAAAATGCAATGAATGATGAAGCTTAAGGCGCGCGCGTGATCAAGGACAAGGCATGAAGTTCGGTGCCGAGGCGTCCGCCGAACGCCGCATTGACCAGCTGATGCTGCTTCACACGCGACAGATCGCGAAAGCGTTCGGAAATCACGGTCGCCGCCCAATGATCGTCGTCATTGGCGAGCGCCGTGAGTTCGACGATCGCATCGGGCAGCGCCTGTTTGATCAACCGTTCAATCTCGGCGGCGGGCATGGGCATGGGCGTTTTTCCTGCGAGACAAGGATCAGCGCGCGAAAGCGCCGTCATCCCCCGACATATAGGCCGGCAGCGGCGTTTCGAAAGCCGCCGTCAGGGCGGAAAGCGTAATCGGCGGCTCGTCCGGCAAAGCGAGCGCCGCGCCGCCGGTTGCGCCCAGCGTCAGCACGGGCACGCCCTTGGCGCGCGCTTCGGCGGTGACGCTCTCGGCCTCTTTCGGATCGAGCGCAATGAGATAACGCGCCTGATCCTCGCCAAACAACGCCGCATGCGCCGGGCCATCGGGCAATTGCTCAATCGTCGCGCCGACGCCGTTTTCTAGCGCCATTTCGGCAAGCGCGACGGCGAGACCGCCGTCGGAAAGATCATGAACAGCGGTAACGCGACCGGCTAGAATAAGTTCGCGCACAAAATCGCCATTGCGGCGTTCGGCGGAGAGATCGATCGGCGGCGGCGCGCCATCTGTACGACCAGCGACATCGCGCAGCCACACCGATTGACCAAGCCAGCCTTTGGTGGCGCCAACCAGAATGATCACGTCATTGGCGCGCGTAAATCCTGTGCGCGCCGCTTTGCGCACATCGGCGATGACGCCAACGCCGCCAATCGCCGGGGTCGGCAAAATGCCCGCGCCCTGCGTTTCATTGTACAGCGACACATTGCCCGACACGATCGGGAAATCGAGCGCGCGCGCCGCTTCGCCAATGCCTTCGAGACAGCCAACGAATTGGCCCATGATCTCGGGACGTTCAGGGTTGCCGAAATTGAGATTATCGGTGAGCGCAAGCGGCGTCGCGCCGCGCGCCGTGATGTTGCGCCAGGCTTCAGCCACGGTCTGTTTGCCGCCTTCGACAGGATCAGCGGCGCAATAACGCGCTGTGACGTCGGTTGTCAGCGCCAGACCCTTTGGACCATCCTTGACGCGGATCACCGCCGCATCGCCGCCGGGCTGACGCACGCTGTTGCCAAGAATGAGATGATCATATTGCTCCCAGATCCAGCGTTTGCCGCAGAGATTGGGCGTCGCAAGAAGTTTGAGCAATGCGTCGCGATTCGCGATCGGCGCAACAATATCTTTGGCGTCGATCACCGGCGCTTTTGGCGTTGGAACATGCGGACGATCATAGACAGGCGCTTCATCGCCCAGTTCCTTGATCGGCAAGTCGGCTTTCACT
>JALRFG010000057.1 GCA_023253795.1 Methylocystis sp. | reverse complement strand
ATTTTATCGCGCATCGCCGGCCACTGGTCGATGGCGAAGGATGTCGAGATCACGCTGGAGGCCAATCCGACCAGCGTCGAGGCCTCGCGGTTTCGCGGCTTCAAGGCGGCGGGGATCAATCGCGTCTCGCTCGGCCTGCAGGCGCTCAACGACATCGATCTGCGCGGGCTCGGCCGCCAGCATTCCGTGGCCGAGGCGCTGATGGCGCTCGACATCGCCAATTCAGTGTTCGACCGCACCAGCTTCGATCTGATTTACGGCCGCACCGGCCAGACGCCCGCCGCCTGGCGCAAGGAGCTGGAGCTGGCGCTCGCCCGACAGCCGGAGCATGTCTCGCTCTATCAGCTCACCATCGAGCCCGACACCATGTTCGAACGCATGGTCAACGCCGGCAAGATGAGCATTCCCGACGTCGCGACCCAGCGGGCGCTGTGGGATGTGACGCAGGACGTCACCACCCGTTTCGGCCTGCCGGCCTATGAGGTCTCGAACCACGCGCGCCCCGGCGCCGAGTCCCGGCATAATCTGGTCTACTGGCGCTATGGCGAATATGTCGGCGTCGGCCCCGGCGCCCATGGCCGCATCGTCACGCCGCGCGGCCGTCGCGCGCAGTCGACCGAGCGCCATCCGGAAATGTGGCTCACCTGCGTGGAGACCGAAGGCCACGGGCTGATCGAGGACGATCTGCTCAACGCCGAGCAGGAAGGCGATGAGTTTTTGCTGATGGGTCTGCGGTTGCGCGAAGGCGTCGATCCGCAACGTTACTTCCTGCTCACCGGCAAGAAACTATCCCAATCGCGCATAAGCGAACTGATCGGCGACGGCCTTGTCGAGTTTACGCGCGATAATCGTCTGCGCGTCAGCAATGAAGGCTTTCCGGTGCTCGACGCCGTCGTCGCGGATCTCGCCGCCTGAGATTGCAAAAGTCAATGAATGCTGCAAATTAGTCCGGTCGATTTCGACTGACGATTGCGGAGTATTTATCCATGTCTCTTCTTACCGACATTCTGATCAACGTCGTCTCCGGCGCGCTCGGCGGCAAGGCCGCCGGCTCGGTGCTGAAGACCGACAAGGGTAGCGTCCTCGGCAACATCATCAGCGGCGCGCTCGGCGGCGGCATCGGCGGCCAGCTGCTTTCCTCGCTGATCCCGGCGCTGGCCAACGCTGCGCAAAACGGCGGCATCGACATCGGCGTCATGCTCGGCCAGGCCGCCGGCGGCGGCATTACCGGCGCGATCGTCACGCTGGCCTATAATCTGATCAAGAAGCGTCTGGTCGGCTGAGCATTTTCTCCGCCAGACAGGGCTTGACCAGGAGCGTCGCGTGATCGTTTTGTCGCGATCATGACGACGCTTCTTTCTTCTCCGGACACGGCCGGAGACGCCAAAACCCTGCTGTCGGTCGACGATCTGGCGTCGGCGGGACTGATCGCGCCTGCGGACGCCTCCGCCCTGCGCACAGTTGCGGCGCGCTACAGCATCGCTGTGACGCCACAGATCGCGTCGCTGATTGATCGCAATGATCCCGCCGATCCGATTGCGCGACAGTTTTTGCCGGACCCGCGTGAGGCCGTCACCCTGCCCGGCGAATTGTCCGATCCGATCGGCGACGCCGTTCACAGTCCGCTGCCCGGCGTCGTGCATCGCTACAATGATCGCGTGTTGCTGAAATTACTGACTGTCTGTCCGGTTTATTGCCGTTTCTGTTTCCGCCGCGAAACTGTCGGGCGCGGCAAGGGCGACATGCTGTCTTCCGCCGAAACGCAAGCGGCGCTCGATTACATCGCCGCCAATCCGCAGATTTACGAAGTCATTCTAACCGGCGGCGATCCGCTGGCGTTATCGCCACGCCGTTTGCGCGCCGTCGCCGAACGTCTCGCCGCCATACCGCATGTCGCTGTGTTGCGGATGCACACCCGCGCGCCGACAGCGGCGCCCGCGCTGGTGACGCCCGAATGGCTGGAGGCGCTGAAAGCCAGCGGCAAGGCGTTGTTTGTGGCGTTGCATGTCAATCACGTGCGTGAATTGAACGAAGCGGCGCGCACCGCCATCGCACGCCTGCGCGACGCGGGCGCAACCCTGCTCTCGCAGACCGTGCTGCTCGCCGGCGTCAACGACGACGCCGAAACGCTGGAGGCGCTGATGCGGGCGCTGATGGCGCTCCAGATCAAGCCATATTATTTGCATCATCCCGATCTGGCGCCCGGCGCCGGTCATTTCCGGCTGCCGCTGGCGCGCGGACGCGAGATTTACGCTGCGCTCGCCCGGCGCGTCGGCGGGCCCGCCTTGCCGACCTATGTGCTCGATCTGCCCGGCGGCTTCGGCAAGGCGCGGGTCGCCGAGGCGGAGGCCGCGCCGGATGGGTCAGGCGGCTGGGAGATTGTGGATCGCGCCGGCCATCGCCACCTTTATCGGGATGGCGCGTAAAATCGCCCCATATCGGCGTTATTGCTGTTGTAGTCTTTTTGCGTCGCTTCCGGAGATGACGTCACCTTGCGCCGATCCATGCTGTTCCGCCTCCTTCTGCTTGTCGCGCTGATCCTTCCCGCGCTCTCCTTTGGCGAGGAGCCCCCGGCGAGCATCGACCAGATCACGCAGCAACTCGATCGCGCCCGCGCGACGATCGATTCCGCGCATAAATCGCTCGAAGATCCGAACCTCGGCGATGGTGAATTGCGCCTGTTGCGCAACAGCATCGATCCGTTGCGCGGCGAGCTGGAAGGGCTGATCGACCGTCTGACGCCCCGCCTCGCCGCCGTCGACGCAAGGCTCAAGGAGCTGGCGCCGGCCGCCAAGCCGGCGGAGCCGCCCAAACCCGCCGAAGCCGCGCCGCCGCAACCGCCGCAACCGCCGCCGCGGCCGGCTCAGGACGCGCGACCATCCGCGCCCAAAACGGAGCCGTCGAAAGACGCCGCCGCGCCGGATAAAGCGACGACGGCGAAGACGGCAAAGAACAAATCTGCCGCCGAGCCGCCGCCTGCCGTCAGCGAAGAACCGGCCGGACCGAGCGCGGCCGAAGCCGCAGCCAGCGCCGAGTTGCTGGAGCATCGCAAGATCTTCGACTCTCTTGACGCCTCGCTGAAACGCGCGCGCGCGCTTTTGCTGGAAGCGCGCCAACTTTCGACCACGATCGTCGGACGCCAGCGCGACCTGTTCTCAAGCCTGCTGTTTCTCAATACCGACAGCCTGTTTTCGCCGCATCTCTGGCGTGCGGCGATGCAAGAAGCGCCATGGGTCTATCAGGACGCGAAGACTTTTCTTGCCGATCGCAGCGCCAATTTCATCGCGCGCACCAACGACCGTCGCACAGAGTTTCTGCTTCTGGTCTTTGGCGTTCTTGGACTTCTGCCGCCGGCGGTGTTCCTGTCTAGACGCATGCTGGCGCGTCAGCGAGACGATCTCGAACCGACAGCGATACGCCGCGCAGCTGTAGCGGGATGGACAGCCCTGGTCGCGGCGGCGGCGCCAGTTGCGGCGGCGCTGGCGCTGGGCATGGTGTTTCGCGCCTATGACGCGCTCGATGGCGGACTGGAGCCGCTCTGGCAGCGGTTTCTGGAAGGCGTCGGACGTGTCTCTTTCGTCTATGGCCTCGCGCGCGCGGTGTTTGCGCCCACGCATCCCGAATGGCGTCTGCTCAATCCCGGCGACCAGCGCGCCCGTCTTTATACGCGGCTGCTGACGATCGCCGCCGTTATGCTGTCGGTCACCCGCATCGCGGAACAAATCGAGGAAAGCGTGCAGGCCGGCCTTTCGCTGGTCATTGTGACACGCGGCGTCGGCGTGCTGTCCGTCGCAAGCCTTGTCCTGTATCCGCTGTTCACCCGACCGGCGATCTCTGCGGAGGATCGTCTCTCGTCGCATGGACACGATTGGCTGACGCTCTCGCGGATGATCTGCGTGCCGGGCCTGATGCTGATTTTCGGCGCCTGCGCGCTCGGCTATGTGACCTTCGCCTATTTCATCATTTTGCAAATCGGCTGGCTCCTCGCGCTGACCACCATTCTCTATCTCGTGGTGATGCTGGTTGGCGGCGGCGCCGAACTGGCCTTTACGACAAAGAATGTTTTCGGACGTTCGCTGGTGAGCGCCTTTGGCCTGAGAGGCGATCAACTGGCGCCGATGGGCGTTTTTCTTTCCGGCGTCATCACGGTCGTCGCCTGTGCGGCGGCGGCGCTCGTCGCCGTCGCGCCCTGGGGCTACCAGTCGCAGGATTTTATCGCCCGCATCCGGTCAAGCTTCTTCTCAATCAAGGTTGGCGACGTAACGATTTCCCTGTCGTCCCTGCTTGAAGCCACGCTGATCTTTTTCCTCGTGCTGGCGGCGACGCACGCCCTGCGTCGCTGGCTGGATACGCGCCTGTTGCCGCTGACGCGGCTCGACCTTGGTTTCCGCAATTCGATTGGCGCGACGCTCGGCTACGCCGGCTTCATTCTCGCCGCCATGATGGCCTTATCCAGTCTCGGCATCGGCTTCGACAAGCTGGCGATTGTCGCCGGCGCATTGTCGGTTGGCATTGGTTTCGGCCTGCAATCCATCGTCAATAATTTCGTGTCGGGGCTGATCCTGCTATGGGAGCGCGCCATTCGCGTCGGCGACTGGGTCGTGCTGGGCGATGAGCAAGGATATATCCGTCGGATCAATGTGCGTTCGACGGAAATTGAAACCTTCGACCGTGCGACGATGATCGTGCCCAACTCCAATCTTGTCGCCGGCGTCGTCAAGAACTGGCTGCGCGGCGACCGTGTCGGCCGCATCAAAATCGCGCTGTCGCCGCATATCGGCGTCGATCCGGAACAAATGCGCGACATCATGCTCGCCACCGCGCGCGCGCAGGAAAACGTGCTGCGGATTCCGGCGCCGCAGGTGATGTTTCTGGGCATGGACGCCACCAGCTTCAAATTTGAATTGTGGTGCTATGTCGAGGATGTCGAGAAATCTGCGCGCGTGCGCAGCGATCTGCATTTCGATCTGCACATGCGCATGAAAAGCGCCGGCATCTCCATCGCCGCGCCGCCCGCGCCGACGCCAACGACGATCCTGCAAATCCCCGAGCCCGACAAACTTGCCGCAGCCGCCGCCGCGACGGCGCTGGCGCTGGGGAGCGACATCGCTGAGATAGCGACCAGCGACCAGACGGAGGAACGGGCGCGCGCTGCATCCTCGGATGTCGTGCAAGACGTGCAAAGCTCCTGACGCCGGGCCGTAAACGCCCTTGTTTCCACCAGCCCGGCGTGTGTGCTAGACGAGCGCGTCCTTAACCGCTTCAGGAACCTCGCCCCGACATGTCCAACGTCGTCACCCGTTTTGCGCCCTCGCCCACCGGCTTTCTGCATATCGGCGGCGCACGCACGGCGCTCTTCAACTGGCTCTACGCCAGGCGCCATGGCGGCAAGATGATGCTGCGCATCGAGGACACCGACCGCGAGCGCTCCACGCAAGCCGCCATCGACGCCATCATCGACGGCATGAAATGGCTCGGCCTCGATTGGGACGGCGACATTATCTACCAGTTCTCCCGCGCCGCCCGGCATCGCGAGGTCGCCGAAGAATTACTGGCGCGCGGCAAGGCCTATCGCTGCTACGCCTCGCAGCAGGAGCTCGACGAGATGCGCGAACTGGCGCGCGCCGAGAAACGTCCGCCGCGCTATGATGGCCGCTGGCGCGACCGCGACGCCGCCGATGCGCCGGCCGGCGTGGCGCCGGTGATCCGTCTGAAAGCGCCGCTCGATGGCGAGACGGTGATCGAGGACGCCGTGCAGGGCCGCGTCGTTTTCCCCAACAATGACATCGACGATTTCGTGCTGCTGCGCTCCGATGGCACGCCGACCTACATGCTCGCCGTCGTCGTCGATGATCATGACATGGGCGTGACGCAGATTATTCGCGGCGACGATCATCTGACCAACGCCGCGCGCCAGAAACACATTTATGAAGCGATGGGCTGGGAGGCGCCGGCCTTCGCTCATATTCCGCTGATCCATGGCCCGGACGGCGCCAAACTCTCAAAGCGTCACGGCGCGCTTGGCGTCGACGCCTATCGCGCCATGGGCTATCTGCCGGCGGCGCTGCGCAATTATCTGGTGCGACTCGGCTGGAGTCAGGGCGACCGCGAATTCTTCAGCCTGCCGGAAATGATCGAGGCTTTCGATCTCGCGCAGGTGCATCGTTCGCCGGCGCGTTTCGATTACGCCAAGCTCGAAAATATGAACGGGCATTATCTGCGCGACTCGAACGATGATGAATTGTTCGAAGCGCTTGTCGCCACCCTGCCCTGGCTCGAGGGCGGACCCGAGGTCGTCAAGCTTCTCGACGACGGCAAACGCGCGCAATTGCGCGCCGCTCTGCCCGGCTTGAAGGAACGCGCGAAAACCCTCAATCAGCTTCTCGACGGCGCCGCCTTCCTGTTTGCGCAACGGCCGCTGACGCCCGACGCCAAAGCCGCGCAGCTTCTCTCCGCCGATTGCCGGGCGCGCCTTGCGGCGCTCCAGCCCAAACTCGTCGCCCTGCCGGAATGGACCGCCGCCGCGACCGAAGCCGCTGTCCGGGAGACGGCGGAGGCGCTCGGCGTAAAACTCGGCGAAATCGCCCAGCCGCTCCGCGCGGCGCTGACCGGCCGCGCCACCTCGCCGGGCATTTTCGACGTGCTCGTCGTGCTGGGACGCGCCGAGAGCCTCGGCCGCATCGCGGATCAGAGCGGCGTCGCGATCTGAGCGGGAGCTTGGCGGGAAAGCCCCCGCAAACGGGCGCAAACCCGCGCCGGGCGGCGTTTCGACGCTGATGGATCGGGCGCTACGCCCCTCTTTGCAGCTTGACAGACGGTGGCCGTGCGATAATTTTTGTGCGCCGCACAAGATTTTATCCGCCGCAACGGATAAAGTCCCGTTTCCCCTGCGGATCACAAGGCGCGCCCCGGGCCGCCAACAGGAGTGAGGTCTATGGCCGAGAGAATGGCGACGCTACAGGTTGACGGCAAGCCGGTCACCCTTCCCGTCCGCGAAGGCTCGCTCGGACCGGCGGTCGTCGATATCCGCAATCTCTACGCCACCACCGATCTCTTCACCTTCGATCCTGGCTTCACCTCGACCGCCTCCTGCGAGTCGAAGATCACCTTCATCGACGGCGATGAGGGCGTACTGCTCTATCGCGGCTACCCCATCGACCAGCTCGCAGAAAACGGCGACTTTCTCGAAACCGCTTATTTGCTGCTGTACGGCGAATTGCCGACAGCGGGACAAAAGGCGGAGTTCGATTATCGCATCACGCGCCACACCATGGTGCATGAGCAGATGGCGCGCTTCTTTCAGGGTTTCCGTCGCGACGCGCATCCGATGGCGGTGATGGTGGCGTCGGTTGGCGCGCTGTCGGCGTTTTATCACGACTCGACCAACATCGCGAACCCGGTCGAACGCATGGTCGCTTCGACGCGCATGATCGCAAAGATCCCGACGCTCGCGGCGATGGCGCATAAATATTCGATCGGTCAGCCTTTCGTTTATCCCAAGAACGATCTCGACTACACGTCGAACTTCCTGCGCATGTGTTTCGCTGTGCCGTGCGAGGAATATCGGGTTAATCCCATTCTCTCGCGCGCGCTCGATCGCATCTTCATCCTGCACGCCGATCACGAACAGAACGCTTCGACCTCCACGGTGCGTCTCTCCGGTTCATCCGGCGCCAATCCTTTCGCGTGTATCGCGGCGGGCATCGCTTCGCTGTGGGGACCGGCGCATGGCGGCGCCAATGAAGCCGTGCTGAAAATGCTCGGCGAGATCGGCACAGTCGAACGTATTCCGCAGTTCATTGCGCGCGCCAAGGACAAGAACGATCCGTTCCGCCTGATGGGCTTTGGCCATCGCGTGTATAAAAACTACGACCCGCGCGCCAAGATCATGCAGCGCACGACGCAGGAAGTGCTCAAGGAGCTGGGCGTCAGAGATCCCTTGCTCGAAGTGGCGCTGGAGCTGGAGCGCATCGCGCTGTCGGACGATTATTTCATCGAGAAGAAGCTTTACCCGAATATCGACTTCTATTCGGGCATCACGCTGAAGGCGATGAATTTCCCGATCGATATGTTCACTGTGCTGTTCGCGGTGGCGCGCACGGTCGGCTGGATCGCCCAGTGGAAGGAAATGATCGAGGACCCGAACGCCAGGATCGGCCGTCCGCGCCAGCTCTACACGGGCGAAAAACGCCGCGATTACGTGCAAATCGCAAAACGTTAAGTTCTCCGGGCTATCTTCTCCAGCGCCGCCGGATCGCCGGGCGTCCATTCGACCGATCTACAAAAAGGGCGGACGCTAGCGTAAATCAGGCGGGAGCCGTCCCGCCCCGGAGCCCACGTGTCGCAATTTTCCGACCTTCTGTTCGAAACGCGGATCGCGGCCGAGAGCCTTGCCGATTTTGTCGCGGGCGGACGTTTGCGGCTTGGCGTCACTGGCCTGTCGCGCGCCGGCAAGACCGTCTTCATCACCGCCTTTGTCCATAATCTGACGCGCGCCCTCGCCGACGGCAAAAAGACCCAGTTGCCGGTGTTTCGTCCGCTCGCCGAAGGCCGCATTCTCGCCGCTCATCTCGATCCGCAGCCCGATTACAGCGTCCCGCGCTTCGCCTATGAGGAGCATCTTGCGTCGCTCACCGGCGCCGATCGTCATTGGCCGCAATCGACGAGACGCATCTCCGAATTGCGCGTCTCCATCGATTATGAATCGCAGGCTTTCTCGCTGCGTAACGTTGGTCAGGGCAAAGGCAGAGCCCGCGCCAAAGGCGCGCATGAAGCGCATCTCGACATCGACATTGTCGATTATCCCGGCGAATGGCTGCTCGATCTGCCCTTACTCGATAAATCCTTTTTCGAATGGTCGCGCGAAACCCTCGCCTCGGGCGGCGCCGATGCGCGCGCCGCCATCGCCGCCGACTGGCTGCGCGAGACCGCCGCCGCCGATCCCGCCGCGCGTTATGACGAGGCGACGGCGCAGAAACTGCATACGCTGTTCAAGGAATATCTGCGTCAGGCGAAAACCGAACGCTTCGCGCTCTCGACCCTGCCGCCCGGTCGTTTCCTGATGCCCGGCGATCTCGAAGGCTCGCCGGCGCTGACCTTTGCGCCTTTGCCGGTTTCATCCGACGCCGACCTGCCGCCGCGCAGCCTCGGACGCGAGATGGAGCGCCGCTATGAAGCCTATAAGGCGCAGGTGGTGAGGCCGTTTTTCCGCGATCATTTCGCCCGGCTCGATCGTCAGATCGTTCTGGTCGACGCCCTGGCGGCGCTGAACTCCGGCCCCGCCGCCGTGCGGGATCTCGAATCCGCGCTGGCCGAAGTGCTGACCGCTTTCCGCACCGGCCGCTCCAACCTGATGTCGCAAATCTTCCGGCCGAAGATCGACAAAATCCTGTTCGTGGCGACCAAGGCCGACCATCTGCACCACACCAGCCACGACCGGCTGGAGGGCATTTTACGGACGGTCACGGGCCGGGCCATCGCCCGCGCCGAAGGGGTCGGGGCCCAGATCGACGTCATCGCAATGGCGGCGGTGCGCGCCACCCGCGAGGCGATGGTCAAACATGAGGGCGAACAGCTCATGGCCATCGTCGGCGCCCCCATCGCCGGAGAGCGGATTGGCGGCGAGATTTTCGACGGCAAGGCCGAAGGGGCGATCTTCCCCGGCGACCTGCCGGAGGACCCCCGCGAGGCCTTCAGCGGCGACGCTCTGGCGCTCGACGAGGAGGAAGCGGCGTTCCGCTTCCTCAAATTCCGCCCCCCCGTGGCGAAGCTCGCCAAAGACGGCCTGGCCCTACCCCTGCCCCATATCCGGCTCGACCGGGCGATGGAGTTTCTGCTGGGCGACAGGCTGGTCTGAGGGGGCAAGGCTCGACAAAACCCCGGGCCTCCTGTATAGCGGCCGCGTCCAACTAAAACAGCGTCCCGAAACGCTCGTCGGCCGAAAGGCTCAAGACGAAACGGAAAAGGTTTTACCAAGATGAACATTATCGAACAGCTCGACGCCGAACAGGCCGCCAAGCTCATCGAAGGCAAGAAAATCCCGGAATTCCGCCCCGGCGACACGGTCATCGTGAACGTCAAGG
>JALRFG010000056.1 GCA_023253795.1 Methylocystis sp. | reverse complement strand
CGGCATTGGCCCCGCCTATGAAGACAAGGTCGGCCGTCGTTCGATCCGGGTCATGGATCTCGCCGAGCCCGATACGCTCGACGACAAGATCGCCCGCGCGCTCGCCCATCACAATCCGCTGCGTCGCGGGCTGGGTCTGCCGGAAGTCACCGTCGCGTCGCTGCGCGAGGAACTGCTCGCCGTCGCGCCGAAAATCCTGCCCTTCATGGACGCCGTCTGGGATCTGCTCGACGCCCAGCGCCGCGCCGGCAAGCGCATCCTGTTCGAGGGCGCGCAGGGCGTGCTGCTCGATGTCGATCACGGCACCTATCCCTATGTCACCTCGTCGAACACCGTCGCCGCCTCGGCGGCGAGCGGCTCGGGTCTCGGGCCGGGCGCGATCGGCTATGTGCTGGGCATCGCCAAGGCCTATACGACGCGCGTCGGCGGCGGGCCTTTCCCGACCGAACTGCATGACGAAATCGGCGAATTGATCGGCGACCGCGGCCATGAATTCGGCACCAACACCGGCCGGCGCCGGCGTTGCGGCTGGTTCGACGCCGTGCTGACGCGGCAGGCGGTGAAAACCTCGGGCGTCAACGGGATCGCGCTCACCAAGCTCGATATTCTCGACGGCTTTCACGAGATCAAAATTTGCACCCATTACACGCTGGACGGTCAGCGCATTGACCGTCTGCCGGCCTCTCAGGCGGCGCAGGCGCGGGTGCAGCCAGTCTATGAGAGCTTCCCCGGCTGGCAGGAATCCACCAGCGGCGCCCGCTCTTGGGCCGATCTGCCGGCGCAGGCGATCAAATATGTGCGCCGGATCGAGGAATTGATCGAGGCGCCGGTGGCGCTTCTTTCCACCAGCCCCGAGCGCGACGACACTATCCTCGTGCATAATCCGTTTCAGGATTAATCCGTCGGGGGCGGGAGGCCCCAGCCATGGTTCAAGACCGGAGCCCGTCCCGTCCGATCCCCGACGCCGCCGATCTGCGTCTCCATGCGCTTGACCATGAAGACCTCGCGCTGGTCTCCGCAATCCTGCAGGACGCGCTGATCCGCGTTGGCGATCTCGCCTATCTGCCGGGACAGCGTCGCTTCGCGCTGGTGGGCGCCCGTTTCGACCGGGCGGCCGAGGCCGAGGGGCGTCTGGAGCGCTGCCGGGCGGGCCTGCATTTCGAGGGCGTCCAGCGTGTGCGTCTCCTTCGGGTGGCGCATGATCGGCCGGAAACGGTTCTGGAGTTGCTCGCCGTTACCTTTGAACCGGGACCGGACGCGCCATCCGGCGTCGTGACGCTGGTGTTCGCCGGCGGCGGCGCCATTCAGCTCGATGTCGAATGCGTTGAGGCGCAGATGCGCGATATCGGCCCGCGCTGGGCCGTCAAGACGCGGCCATCGCATGATCTGGGGCCGGACACGTCAGCCGAGCCGGCCTGACGGCTTGACGAGACCGCCGGCGGAAGGTCATGACAGCCATTAAAACCTGTTGGAGAAAAGTATGACCCTGCGTCTGGACGCGTCCGCCCCCGATTTCGAGCAGCGTTTCGTTGAATTGCTGTCGATGAAGCGGGAATCGTCGCAGGACGTCGACAACACGGTGCGCGACATCATCGCCGACGTCGTCGCGCGCGGCGACGATGCGCTGATCGATTTATCCAAGCGCTTCGATCGCATCGATCTGGCGCAGACCGGCATCGCCGTATCGGCGGCCGAAGTCGCCGCCGCCGAGGCGAAATGCACGAAAGAACAGATCGCCGCGCTGGATCTGGCGCTGGAGCGCATCACCGCTTTCCACGAGCGTCAGAAGCCGGAAGATTTGCGTTATCGCGACGCCGCCGGCGTTGAGCTTGGCTGGCGCTGGTCGCCGCTCGACTCGGTCGGCCTCTATGTGCCGGGCGGCACCGCGGCCTATCCGTCATCCGTGCTGATGAATGTCGTGCCGGCGAAGGTCGCCGGCGTGTCGCGCATCGTCATCGTGGTGCCGACGCCGGGCGGCCATGTCGAGCCGCTGGTGCTTGCGGCGGCGAAGCGCTCGGGCATCCATGAAATTTACCGCGTCGGCGGCGCGCAGGCTGTCGCCGCGCTCGCCTATGGCACGAAGACCATTTCGCCGGTCGCGAAAATCGTCGGCCCGGGCAACGCCTGGGTCGCGGCGGCGAAGCGCCGCGTGTTCGGCCAGGTTGGCATCGACATGATCGCCGGTCCCTCGGAGGTTCTGGTGCTGGCCGACAAGACCGGCAATCCCGACTGGATCGCCGCTGATCTTCTGGCGCAGGCGGAGCATGATGAATCGGCGCAGTCGATCCTCATCACCGATGACGCGGCGCTCGCCGACGCCGTCGTCGCCGCCGTCGAACGGCATCTGGCGACCTTGTCGCGCAAGGAAATCGCCACCGCCTCCTGGCGCGATTACGGCGCGGTCATTCTGGTGAAGAAGCTGTCGGACTCGTTGCCGCTCGCCGACCGCATCGCCGCCGAACATCTCGAAATTATCAGCGCCGACGCCGAAGAACTTGCTGCGCGCGTCTCCAACGCCGGCGCGATTTTCATCGGCGCTTATACGCCGGAAGCGGTGGGCGACTATGTCGGCGGCAGCAACCATGTGTTGCCGACGGCGCGTTCGGCGCGCTTCTCTTCTGGTCTGAGCGTGCTCGACTTCCTGAAACGCACCTCGATCCTGAAATGCGACGCCGACTCGCTGCGCGCCATTGGCGGCGCCGCTGTGACGCTGGGCGAGGCCGAGGGGCTGACGGCGCATGCGCGTTCGGTGTCGATCCGCCTTAACCAGCTCGGAGGCTGATGCGGTGGCGGCGAGCGAACAGCAGAAACTTGTCTCTGTCACGCTCGACGAAAATTCGATCGGTCGCGGCTCCGCCGATCAGGAGCATGAGCGCGCCATCGCCGTCTACGATCTGATCGAGAATAATCATTTCGCGCTGGTTGGGCCGGACGGCGGCCCACAGGATGGCGGCCCCTATGCGCTGAATATTGCGCTTATGGACGCCAAGCTTGTGTTCGACGTGCGCGACGAACAGGGCGCGCCGGTCGTCACGCATATTCTGTCGCTGACGCCGTTCCGGCGCATTCTCAAAGATTATTTTCTGATCTGCGAAAGCTATTACGCCGCCATCCGTCATGCGACGCCGAGCCGGATCGAGGCGATCGATATGGGCCGTCGCGGCATGCACAATGAAGGCGCGCAACTTCTTGCCGAGCGTCTCAAGGGCAAGATCGACACCGATCAGGATACGTCGCGCCGGCTATTCACGCTGATTACGGCCCTGCACTGGAAGGGCTGAGCCGATGGCGGCCCGCCCCCAATCCGTTCTTTTCGCCTGTACGATGAACACGGTGCGTTCGCCGATGGCGGAAGCGATTGCGCGACATTATTTCGGCCGCGAAATTTATTTCGCCTCCGCCGGCATCAAACGTGGCGAGCCGGATGGATTCGCCATTGCGGTGATGGAGGAGATCGGCGTCGATATGAGCGGACACCGGCCGCATACATTTGAAGATCTCGCCGACGCCAGCTTCGATCTTATCGTCACTTTGTCGCCTGAAGCGCATCACAAGGCGCTGGAGTTCACGCGGACCATGGCGATCGACGTCGTTTACTGGCCGACGCCCGACGCAACGGCGACGCAGGGCTCGCGCGCGCAAATGCTGGACGCCTATCGCGATGTGCGCGACAGGCTCACGACACGGATCAAGGAATTGCTCGGCCGTGGCCCTGTCACGGGCGGATAGGCCTGACGTTCTCTCACATTTGCTGTGAGAGAATTATCGCGCAGCGGTTTCGTTCTTGAGAAACTCTTTGGCGAAAGCCAGCAAGCTGCGATCGCTTCCGCGCCGTCCCATCAACGACAGGCCGAACGGCGCGCCGCTTGTGCGTATTGGCAGGCTGATCTGCGGCAGTCCGCAATAGCTCGCCAGAATAAACAGCCGCATCATCTGGTAGCGTTTGACGTCGAGTTGATCTTCGCTGTCATCAAGACGCGGCGCGCGAAACGGCGTTGTCGGCAAAACAATGACGCCGTTCTCGCCCAACAGCGCATCAAGACGCGCACGAATGTCGGCGCTGAAATTTTGCGCCGCCTGTTTTTGTTCGTGCGTCACCTGACGCGCAATCTCAAAGCGTTGCGCGACGCCGGCGCCAAAGACGGGTTTTTCAGTCGTGATCCAGTCGCCGACCGAGGTCCACGCTTCAGCTGCTTGCAGATTGCGAAAATGCGCTAGAGCTTCGGCCAGAAAGGCGTCGCCAAGCCGCGCCTCGCGCCAACGTCCGTTTTTGAGGCGCGTCAGCATTGGCGTCGCAGCGTCGATGAAGTCAGGCTCAGCGGCGTCGAAGCCGTCGGCGAGCAGGGTTGCTTCTTTGACGCTCGCGTCATCCGCATCCGGCGGCAGAAGAGTCTCGCCGACGTCGATCATTGTTTCGATATCGCGCGCGAACCAGCCAATCACGTCGAAAGACGGCGCCAGCGGAACGACGCCGGCCATCGGGATCGCGCCATGTGAGGAGCGAAAGCCGAAAACGCCGCAAAAGGCGGCCGGCGCGCGGCAGGAGCCGGCGGTGTCGGTGCCGATGGCGAAATCGACCAGTCCTGCAGCCGTCGCAACCGCCGAGCCGGAAGAGGAGCCGCCGGGATGTCGATCGGGCGCCGCGGGATTGGTTGGCGTTCCGCTGTGCGGATTGGCGCCGAGCAGGCTGTAGGCCATCTCATCCATCTGCGCCTTGCCGACAAGTTGCGCGCCGGCGCTCAGCAGACGGTCGACAACGGCGGCGTTGTGGCGCGCCGGCGCATGGGTTGTGGCCCAGAGCGGATGACCATTGGTGGAGAAATGGCCCGCGACGTCGATATTCTCCTTCACGACGAAGGTTTTTCCCTGCAACGGTCCAACGTCGACGGGCAGGGGCGCAAGTCGCATGGTGAGCGCGTTAAACGGGTCGATGGGGATCATGCGCCAGAGTTTAGGCGCTGGCGGCGCGCCGGCAAAGCGCTGCGGTTCTCATGCCTCAGAGCGGCATGACGCGGCACACGCTCAAATTGGGCGGCGATCAGCCGCCGTAGGCCCAGCCGACAAAGGCTGCGCCAACAAAAAATCCAACGACGCCGAAAATGATCAGTTGCGTAAGACCTTCGGGCATTACGGCGCTCCCCAAATTCAGTCGAATACGGACACGGCCCGTCGCTACCTCCGCGCTCGGGCCGTGTCCACCGATGGCGCACCATCGGTGTTATAGAAAGAGATAGGCAGGCTTCGCAGCGAGACAAGGCGCCAAGGGCGCGCCGGGCTTGCGCCGGGCCGCCGTTCAGCGCCGGGTCGCCTCGCGGTCGCTTATTCGCCAGCTCTCCTGCGCCAGTCGAGCGGCGTGGATTTTGGTCTCGACCGAACTGGCGTCGGCGCGCGCCATTCGCCGAGGTTTCAAGTCATTAGAGCTTGTCATCAAGCCCACGAGCATCAGCGCCAGCCAGAGGGCTTTTGGAATGGCTTTCGACTTATCGACGCCCATGGCCGCCTCCTGTCGAATGACCTTTTCGACGCCATCATCTTCAACGATGGCCGGGTGCGAAAAAAGCGCCATCCTTGTCGGAAGTCATGGAGCCAATGCACGATCTGCGACAATGTGCTGGTCGCCGGCCGAATGATCGGAAGATTAGGCTTTGGCGCCAGTAATCGCTGGCGTCGTGGCTCTATGAGATGGGCGATTCTGTTCCTACTTTAGAGTCGGGAGCGGCGGATATGACAATTTCCGATTTACAGCGGCCATCGCCGATGGTGCGCAGTGGCCATGTGCAATTGTCGATCATCCTTCGGGAAACCTACAAGGCGACTTTGCAAACGCAGATTTTCGACCAGATCCGGTCGATGATCCTCAACGGGCAGTTGCGCGGCGATGACCCTTTGCCCACGACACGCGAACTCAGCGTTCAACTGGGCGTTTCGCGCAATACAGCGGTGCTCGCCTATGAACGGCTGATCGCCGAAGGCTATATTCGCACCAAGCCCTATGTCGGCACCTTCGTGTCGCCGGATTTGCCGGACACAGCCTTTCTCTCGGCGCGCGGCGAAGAAACGGTTGAAAAAACGGCGCCCCAGGATGTCGGCGAGGCGGAGTCGCCGGGCGCTGCGTTGCGCACGCATCAACTCGCCAAGCCCGATCGTCGTCGTCTGGCGGCTGATTTCTGGGTCGGACGGCCCGATGCGCGCACTTTCCCTCTCAAAGCCTGGTCGCAGCACATCAAGGGTCGGCTGAAAAGCGCCAGTCCGCGCCTGACGAGCTACAGCGACCCTGCCGGATTGCTGGAATTGCGGCAGGCGATCGCCAAACATCTGGCGCCGGCGCGCGGCGTCATCGCCGATCCCGAACAGATCATCATCGTTGGCGGCTGTCAGGACGGCTTCAATCTTGCTGGCCGCCTGCTGGTGACGCCGGGGTCGACGGCGGTGGTGGAGTCGCCCTGCTATCAGGGCGCGGCCTATGTGCTGGAAAGTCTCGGCGCAAAACTGCACCCCGTGCCGGTCGATCGCGACGGGCTTGATGTCACGAAACTGCCCAAAGTCGATGGCGCGCTCGCCTATGTCACGCCCTCGCATCAATATCCGATCGGCGTGACGATGAGTCTGCAACGTCGCATCGAGCTGCTCGCCTGGGCGACGCAATATGGCGCCTATATCATCGAGGACGATTACGACAGCGACTTCCGTTTTATCGGTTCGCCGCTAACCGCGCTCAAGGGGCTCGATCGCAACGAGCGCGTGATCTATCTCGGCACCTTCTCGAAATGCATGGGGCCGGGCCTGCGGCTGGGCTATGTCGTCGCCCCGCGCCGTTTGGTCGAGAGCTTCCGTCGCATGAAAATGCTGATGAACAATGGCCAAAGCTGGCTCGAACAGGCGGCGATGGCGGATTTCATGTCGAGCGGCGAATTCGGTCGTCACTTGCGTCGCATTCGTCAGTTGTATCGCGAGCGGCGTGACGCGCTGCTGAACGCGCTGACCAAACATTTTGGTCCCTGCGAGGTTTACGGCGATCAGGCGGGAATGCATCTTGTCTGGAAACTGCCGGAAGGCTTGCCGGATGCGGCGGAAGTCGAAACGCGCGGCCTCGCCGCCGGCGTCGGCGTGATCTCGCTGGCGACAGGTTCGGCTTTGCGCTTCGGCAAGGACGACGGCGGCGACAGGATGCTGATGCTGGGTTTTGTCGCGCTGACCGAGAAAGAAATCGAGGATGGCGTCGCACGTCTGGCGGCGGCGCTGAGGGATTAGCGTCGCCGCATATTCCGCGTCGCCTTAATATGTTCACATTCGACTGGCTTTTTCCATTAATGGTGGAAAATGGACGGGTTCTGTCCATGGGTCGGGGGGATGCGACGCGTGACGATTGTTCATCAGCGTAATTGTTTATGGATTGGCGCGCTGGCGGCGCTGGTTTTTTTCATGCTGTCGCCTGTCGCCTCTGGCGCACCGCTTGCGGCGGACGAGGCCGGGGCGACCGTCGAGCCTGTCGACGTCTTTTATATCACCAATCGGGCGCCAGAGACGGCTCAGGACGGGACTTCAACCTACGGAGCCGAGCGCTCCCACTCCATGGCCTTCGGAAGCGTTCCTGTTTTTGGCCATGAGGCAGAGACCGCAGTTGTCGGCGCCCCGGTCGAACTCGGTCGCTTCCCGTCTTCTCCCTATGCTCTGGAGCGCATGAAAAGCGGCGTGCGTCGCGCGCCGTCAGTGGTCGCCCAGCATCAAAATGCGTCGGCGGCGATGTTGAAAGAATTGGGTCGTCGCGTGGCGGCGAGCCGGCGCAAGGAAATCGTTGTTTTTGTCCATGGGTTCAACAACAGTTTCAACGATGCGGTTAAATCGGCGGCGCAACTGTGCTCGGATTTCGGTCCGAAGGATTTCACCTGTATCGCTTTGACATGGCCGGCAGGCGGATCGAGAGGCACTTTCCTCGGATATAACGTCGATCGCGAGTCGGGCGAATTTTCGGTCTCGGATGCGATCAAGGCGCTTCGGATCATCTCTGAAACGCCCGGACTGCGTGAATGGCATCTCATCGCGCATAGCCGGGGCACGGACGTGCTGGCCTCCGCGCTGAGAGAATTGTCCATCGAGTCTTATGTGTCGCAAACGCCGATGTCGAAGCGTAAAGCCGGAAATATTATTTTTGCTGCGCCGGACATGGATCTCGACGTGGCCTTTTCGAAACTCTTCAGTCCTGTGTCCGATCCGGATCTAATGTATGGGCATAAAGCGGCGCCCGATGTGACGCTCAAACCCGGACGATTGCATCTCACGGTTTACGCCTCCGACAGAGATGGCGCATTGGGCATGTCTGAATTTTTATATGGAAGTCAATTGCGGCTCGGGCGTCTCGATGCGCATACGGATCCCGAGGTCATGCGTCTTGCGCCGCATTTCGCCGATCTGGCCGATTTTATTTCAGTCGAGGGCGGCGAGGGTCTTATCGGCCATAGCTATTTCCTCTCCAATCCGAGCGTGCGGGCGGATCTGACGGCGATTGTCCGCGATCACCGCAAGGTGGATGATCGCATGCGTGCTCTTGTCGAAATTCGTCGTCCCTTTTGGTATCTGCCCAATCATTAGGAAAACGGGCACACAAAAGAGAGGGCGTTACGGACGCAGCCGATAAATCCAGTAGCCCTTGAGCTGATAGACCAGTTCGAAATGTTCAAGCTGCGCCGGGTTGGATGTTGAAAACGGCAGCAGTTTTGCGATCAGCGCATCGCTGTCGCCCCTGCGCTGAAAATAATGCAGACGCATCGCGCCGCCCATCGGCTCCGCTGCAAAGCCGCCGTCGATGTTGTTCTCCTGCATCCATTGTTTCGCCAATTTGATGACGCCATGCGAAACGCCGGAGGAGGGGAAATCCTTATAGGCGATCGAGAGTTTCGAGGGCGCAGCGGCAGCCATCTTCCAGACGTCTGAGATATGCACGGCGACATAACAGGTGCGACCGTTCGCCAGCTTCGCCAGCCGGGCCGCACCGTCTTTTTCAGGCAGCGTCAGCGCATCGATGAACCCCGAGAAAGTCTCGCCGGTTTGCGCGCCGGCGGCGGCGCCCCAGCGTGTGCGTTCACGCGCCGGCGCATCCGCCCATGACGCCGGAAACAACAGGCCGCGTGCGCCCGGGTCGTCGAGCGGCGCGTCGCGTTTCGCGACAAGGCGGATGGCGCGCGACAAATCCCACCACGCCAGCACAATGTCGTCGGGATTGGCATGATCGCGAATGGCGGCGAGCGCCGTCGCAAGGTCGGCGGCGGAAGAGTCGGCGAAGAATATCGGCTCCGTCACCGCATTGCGCCACATCAGCGGCGTCAGGCGTTCGCCCTCGCGTGCGACAAGACCGGTCGCGACGGGGCGATGCTCGTCGGGCGTGGCGACTTCGACGCTTTCGAGGATTACATCTGGCGTAAGTTTGAAGGCGGCGCTTTCCCTTTGCGCATTCGCCATCGCGGGCGCCAGAGCGAGCGTGTAGGACGGCGCGACGCGCAGCGTCGACCATCCGGCCCAGCCCAGCAGCGTCAGTCCGATCGCCATTAATCCGGTTCCGGCAACGCGCTTCATGCAGGCCTCGTCAGACGGGGGATGAAAAAGCAACAATCCGGAGCCGTCTCCGGCGCCGGATTGTCTGTCGGTGCGTAGATCGCGGTCGATGCGGCCGTTGTTACGACTTTCTGCGATCGCGCGTGAACAGCAGGCCGGCGCCGACCAGCAGCGCGAGGCCGCCGAGACCCGCCGCCCAGGCGCGACGGTTCGGCGAGTCGAGATCGTAAAGCTCGCCGTGCTTCTCGCCGCCGATGCGTTTCAGCTCGGCGCGGATCGCCGCCGCTTCGCGCAGCTTCGTGTCCTCGTCGTTGATCTTCGCCGCGCTCTTGACGAGTTGCGACCAGCCGTCCGAATAGGTGTAGCCGCCGGGGTTGGCGTGGGCGAGCGCCTTATAATGCTTGATTTTATGATGCTCCCACATCTCGGCGAATTCATATTCGACCGCCGACGGATTATTGCCCTTCTGCCAGAACAGCTGGAAGAAGGCGCCGGGGCCATCCTTCTCCGTCGCGGGCGGAGCCGGACGATTGCTCTTCTGACCCGGCAGCAGCTTGTCCTCATAGAGCTTCACGAGAACGCTGCGCGCTTCTTCGGTGATCTTGATGCCGGAGAGAACGCCCTTGTCCATGTCGTCGAGAT
>JALRFG010000055.1 GCA_023253795.1 Methylocystis sp. | reverse complement strand
GATCTGACGGCGCCGCTGGCGCGCTATGTCGCGCAGAATTTCGACCGCTTGCCGAAACCCTATCGCTCGTATCGCTGCGGTCCGGTTTATCGCAATGAAAAACCGGGGCCGGGCCGTTTCCGGCAGTTCATGCAATTCGACGCCGACACCGTCGGCTCCGCCTCGCCTGCCGCCGACGCCGAAATCTGCATGATGGCCGCCGACGCGCTCGAAAAACTGGGGATCGCGCGCGGCGATTACGTCATCAAGATCAACAGCCGCAAGGTGCTGGATGGCGTCATGCAGGCGGTCGGCCTCGCTGGCGATGAAAACGCCGGCCGGCGACTGATCGTTCTGCGCGCCATCGACAAGCTCGACCGGCTTGGTCCCGACGGCGTTCGACAATTGCTCGGCGAAGGCCGCAAAGACGACAGCGGCGACTTCACCAAGGGCGCCGGCCTGTCGTTGCAAGCCATCGACACGATCATGTCTTTCAGCCTTGGTGGACAGAGCACCGGCGCGCCGGCGTTTGATCTGTTTGGTCTGCTCGGCAAAAGCGAAATCGGCGCACAGGGCGCCGAAGAATTGCTGCAAATCGAGGATCTCGCACGCGACGCCGGTTACGGACCGGATCGTATTCGCATTGATCCGTCTGTCGTGCGTGGTCTCGAATATTACACCGGCCCGGTGTTCGAGGCCGATCTCACTTTCGAAACGCGCGACGAAAAAGGGCATCCGGTGCGTTTCGGTTCTGTTGGCGGCGGCGGACGCTACGATGGTCTCGTCGGTCGTTTCCGTTCCGAGAATACGCCAGCGACAGGCTTCTCTATCGGCGTGTCGCGTTTGTTTGCGGCGCTAAAACTTGTCGGCAGTCCCATCGTCACCGCGCAACCGCATGTTGGTCCGGTGGTGGTGCTGGTGTTCGATCGCGATCGGCTCGCCGATTATCAGCGCATGGTTGCGCAACTGCGCGCCGCTGGCGTCGCCGCCGAACTTTATCTCGGCGGCGCGGGTATGAAAGCGCAAATGAAATACGCCGACCGGCGCAATAGTCCGCTGGTGATCCTTCAGGGATCGGATGAAAAAGCGAAGGGCGAAATCCAGATCAAGGATCTTGTCGCCGGCGCGAAAGCCGCCGCTGCGATCTCGACCAATGAAGAATGGAAGGCGGCGCGTCCGGCGCAATTCTCGGCGCCGGAAAGCGAACTTGTCGAGCGCGTGAAAGCGGCGCTTGAGGCGCAACGCGCCGACAGATGAAAATCATTCAAGGCAAGATAAAAGCGGGCGCTGCGGCACCCGCTTTTATTTTTACGCTGATCTGATGTAGCACGCGGGAAAAATTATAGCCCGCGCTGGAAGCGCAACGTCGCGCCGCCCTTGGGCGCCTTGAAGGTTAGCTCATCGCCCTTGGTGCTCCAGAACGGTCCCTGGATCATGACGTTCCAGAACTCATGCTCGAAAGCGGCGAGCGCCGGATCGCATTTTGTGTCCTTCATCGCCGGCATGGATTTGGGACCCAGCCGATCGCCGCCGATCACGAACACAGCGTTCCAGTGCTTGCAGCCGTCGAAGCCGGCGGCGTGGCCGGTGGCGTCGATGTTGATCCAGACTTCGACCGGCGGCGCCTTGCCGTTGATCTCGACGAGATTGAAATTCCGGAAGTGCGGGAACGGCTGATATTTCGGAATGCCGCCATTTTCGGCGTTCGGGTCGCCGCCCGGCGCCGCTTCGCCGCCTTGCTGTGCGCCATCCTGCTGCGACGCCTCGGCGGGCGCGGGTTTTTTCTTCGCCTCAGCGACGCCAGCGAAAGCGAAGGCGCTTAGTGTGGCGGCCAGCGCAGCGGTAAAAATCATCCTGTTCATTCAGGCTCCTCCCGACCGGACGTTTTGAAGTTTCGTCCGCAGAAAATATTTCCGGTCGCCAATGTGCGACGAGCGCATGATTTGGCGACAGGATCCGACGATTACAACATGCTCGGCAAAACACGATCCGGCGGACGATGACCGTCCATGAACGTCCGGATGTTGATGATGACTTTCTCGCCCATGTCGACGCGACCTTCATTGGTCGCCGAACCCATATGCGGCAGAAGCGTCACTTTGCCGGACTGGGCGAGCTTGAGAAGTTTCGGCGACACCGCCGGCTCATGTTCGAACACGTCGAGACCGGCGCCGGCCATTTCGTCCGACTCCAGCATCCGCACCAGCGCGTTTTCATCGACGATTTCACCGCGGGCCGTGTTCACCAGAATGGCGTGCGGACGCAGATGGCTCAGCCGGCGCGCCGACAAGAGATGATAGGTCGCCGGCGTGTGCGGGCAGTGGATCGAGACGATGTCGACCCGCGCCAGCATCTGATCCAGCGATTCCCAATAGGTCGCCTCAAGCTGCTCCTCGACCTCGGTCGGGACGCGCCGGCGGTTGTGATAATGGATCGACAGGCCAAACGCCTTGGCGCGGTGCGCCAGCGCCTGACCAATGCGGCCCATGCCGACAATGCCAAGGCGCTTGCCGGTGATGCGATGTCCCAGCATCCAGGTCGGCGACCAGCCGGCCCAGGAGCCTTCGGGAATGGCCCGCGCGCCCTCAACAAGCCGGCGGGCGACAGAGAGAATCAGCGCCATCGTCATATCGGCGGTGTCCTCGGTGAGGACGCCCGGCGTATTGGTGACGGTGATCGAACGGCCCAAAGCCGACGCGACGTCGATGTTGTCGACGCCATTGCCGAAATTGGCGATTAATTTCATGTTTTCGCCGGCCTGCGCGATCAGATGCGAGTCGATCCGGTCGGTGATCGTCGGCACCAGCACATCGGCGACCCGCATCGCTTCGGCCAGTTCTTCCTGGCTGAGCGGCTTGTCGGTCTCATTGAGCCGCACGTCGAAAAGCTCGCACATGCGGGTCTCGATCTCCTCGGGGAGTCGACGCGTCACGACAACAAGCGGCTTTTTCTTCGGCATTTTGCGGCTTCAGTCCTCGACAGGCCTTCGGCGACACAAGGAAGGCTTTTGAAATCAGGCGGTTATTCCGCTACATGATACAAAAGCGCGGTGCGCCGCGCTTAAACCCGGTTTTAACGCGGATACACGACAAAACAACTACATCGTTTCCGCGCCGGGTCGCCGCCTTCCTAGCAGATGACGGGCCAAAGACAAGACGAGCACATCTTTCATCATGCCGCATCGCAACACCCCTCTCTTTTCCCGCCTTCTGACCCTGACCCTCGCCTGTCTCAGTCTGATCTGCGCACAGGCCGCGACGGCGCAGGAACCCCAGAAAGGGCCGGTCAGCAATCTGCCGGTGCCGCGCTACGTCAGTCTCAAATCCGACCGGGTCAATGTCCGCGAAGGACCGAGCAAGGAGCATCCGACCGTCTGGGTCTACACCCGCGCGGCCCTGCCGGTGGAGATCACCGCCGAATTCGAGACCTGGCGCAAAATCCGCGATTGGGAAGGCGCCGAAGGCTGGGTGCTGCATTCGCTGCTCTCGGGCCGGCGCACCGCTCTGGTGGCGCCCTCGAAAAAGGAGCCGCTGCTGCTGACCGAGAAGGATCACCAGACGCCGGTCGCCAAACTCAGCCCGGGCGTCGTCGGTTCATTGCGCAGCTGCGACGGCAAATGGTGCCGCCTCACCGGCAAGGATTTCGACGGCTATATCCAGCAGGAAAATCTCTGGGGCGTTTACCCCGGCGAAAAGGTCGAATGAACGACTAGGCCGGCCCACGCCGCAGCCGGACCACGACATCGATGCGATCGACCCGCAGGCCGTCGGGCGGCGCGGGTAGATTGCCGAGCGCGACCGTCGCGCCATGGATGTCCTGCAATTCGCCGCTGTCCTCGATCAGGAAGTGGTGATGATCGCTGACATTGGTGTCGAAATAGACGCGGGCGCCATCGACGGCGATTTCGCGCAACAGGCCGGCGGCGGTGAATTGGTGAAGGGTGTTATAGACGGTGGCCAGCGAGACCGAGAGATTGGCCGCCAGCGCCTCCTCGTAAAGACGCTCGGCGGTCACATGCCGGTCTTTGCCGGCGAACAGCAATTCGGCGAGCGCAATTCGCTGGCGCGTCGGCCGTAATCCGGCGGCGCTGAGCTTCTGCGGCGCAAAATTGCGCCCGTCGGTTAACCCTGACTGTTCCATCGGAATTGAAACATATCAAAAAAAGCGCCGAACTCAACGGCGCCGCCCGGCCGACGGGCGCATCGGCGCTTCCGGCGCGGCCCCGCCTATGTTACGAAAAAGAAGTCGATAAATTGCCGCGACCCGGAGGGCGTTGACCATCCGCGGTCCGAATAAGGCAAAGGCGACCGCGACCGGCGCGCCGGCGCGCGACAACAAAGAGCCCGCGGGGCTCACAGGGGAGGCGGTGTCATCATGAGCGAACGTCGCTCGTCATTCGGCTATGAGGATTTGCTGGCTTGCGGCCGCGAAGAGCTTTTCGGTCCCGGCAATGCGCAATTGCCCTTGCCGCCGATGCTGATGTTCGATCGCATCACCGAGATTTTTGAAGAAGGCGGCGAACACGGCAAGGGCTATATGCGCGCCGAACTCGACGTCCAACCCAGCCTGTGGTTTTTCGACTGCCATTTTAAAGGCAATCCGGTCATGCCCGGCTGTCTGGGCGTCGACGCGCTTTGGCAGATGCTGGGCTTCTATCTCGCCTGGCTTGATAATCCGGGCCGCGGCATGGCGCTGGGCGTCGGCGAGGTGAAATTCACCGGTCAGGTGCGCCCGACCGTCAAGACCGTCACCTATGGCGTCGATCTCAAGCGTGTGCGTACCGGCAAGCTGGTGCTGGGTCTGGCGGATGGCTGGGTCGCCGCCGATGGCGAGCGCATTTATGAGGCGAAGGACCTGAAAGTGGGTCTGGCCAACGCGCCCGCCTGACGCAACAAAGCCTGAAACAAAACGCGGACGGCAGGAGAGAGAAGTATGAGACGAGTCGTCGTCACCGGCATGGGGATCGTGTCCTCGATCGGCAACACCACGCAGGAAGTCGTGGCGTCGCTGCGCGAAGCGAAATCCGGCATTGTTCGCGCCGATAAATACGCCGAACTGGGTTTTCGCTCGCAAGTTCACGGCATGCCGACGCTCGACGCCTCGCAGGTCGTGGATCGTCGCGCGATGCGCTTTCACGCCGCTGGCACCGCCTGGAACCATGTCGCCATGGAGCAGGCGATTCTGGACGCCGGCCTCAGTGAATCCGACGTCTCGAACGAACGCACCGGCATCATCATGGGGTCGGGCGGTCCTTCGGCGCATATGATCGTTGAATCCGCCGATCTCACCCGCACCAAGGGCCCCAAGCGCGTCGGTCCCTTCGCCGTGCCGAAAGCCATGTCCTCGACCGCTTCGGCGACGCTCGCCGTCTGGTTCAAGATCAAGGGCGTCAACTATTCGATCTCTTCAGCCTGCGCGACGTCGAACCATTGCATCGGCAACGCCTATGAGCAGATCCAATATGGCAAGCAGGACATGATCTTCGCCGGCGGCTGCGAAGAGCTGGAATGGGAATTGTCCGTTCTCTTCGACGCCATGGGCGCGATGTCTTCTTCCTACAATGATCGCCCGGCGGTCGCTTCGCGCGCCTATGACAAAAACCGCGACGGTTTCGTCATCGCCGGCGGCGCCGGCGTGCTGGTGCTTGAAGAATATGAACACGCCAAAGCGCGCGGCGCGAAAATTTACGCCGAGGTCGCCGGCTATGGCGCAACCTCCGACGGCTATGACATGGTCGCGCCCTCCGGCGAAGGCGCGGTGCGCTGCATGCGTCAGGCGCTGGCGACGGTGAAATGCCCGATCGATTACATCAATCCGCACGCCACCTCGACGCCGGTCGGCGACGTCAAGGAAATCGAAGCGCTGCGCGAAGTGTTCGGCTCCGGCGATAAATGCCCGCCCATCGCGGCGACGAAATCGCTCACCGGACATTCGCTGGGCGCGACTGGCGTTCAGGAAGCGATTTACTCGCTGCTGATGATGCAAAACGGCTTTATCTGCGAAAGCGCCAATATCGAAGAGCTCGATCCGGAATTCGCCGATATGCCGATTCTGCGCGCCCGTCGCGACAATGTGAAACTCGGCGCCGTTTTGTCGAACTCCTTCGGCTTTGGCGGCACCAATGCGACGCTTGTGTTCAAACATCCCGACGCCTGAGACGCGATAAAACTTCAACGCGTCTCCCGGCCGGAGTCTTCAAGACGCCGCCGTGAGGGATTTGAAAATGATCAGGGACAGATTTTGAAATGACGGTTTCTTCGACAATTATGAAAGGCAAGCGCGGGCTTGTGATGGGCGTCGCCAACGATCATTCGATCGCCTATGGCATCGCCCGCGTGCTGGCGCGTCATGGCGCGGAGCTCGCCTTCACCTATCAGGGCGAGGCGCTCGGCAAGCGCGTCAAGCCGCTCGCCGAAGAACTGGGCTCCAGTCTCGTTCTGCCCTGCGATGTTGAAGACATCGCCTCCGTCGATCATGTGTTTGAGCATCTCAAAAAGGAATGGGGCGAACTGGATTTTCTCGTCCACTCACTCGCCTATTCCGACAAAAGCGAGCTGAAAGGTCTTTACGCCGACACCTCGCGCGAGAACTTCATCCGCACCATGCTGATTTCCTGCTTCTCCTTCACCGAAGCGGCGCACCGCGCGGCGACGATGATGAAGAAGGGCGGATCGATGATCACCGTCAGCTTCGCCGGCGGCACGCATGTGATGCCGAATTACAATGTCATGGGCGTCGCCAAGGCGGCGCTGGATTCATCCGTACGCTATCTCGCCGCCGATTACGGCGCGCGCGGCATTCGCGTTAACGCTCTGTCGCCCGGACCGGTGCGCACCATGGCCGGCGCCGGCATCACCGGCGCGCGCGCGATGGGCGCGTTCCAGAAACAGCATTGCCCGCTGCGTCGCATGATCACGCTTGATGAAATCGGCGGCTCGGCGCTTTATTTCCTGTCCGAACTCTCGGGCGGCGTCACTGGTGAAGTGCATGTCGTCGACGCCGGCTACAACATCATGCTGCAACCGCGTCCGGAAGATCTGGCCGGCGACGAATAGTTCAAAAGGCGACGGATGATGAAAACGACGCCAAATCTCACAACGCCTGGTTTGGCCGCGCTCGGCGCGCTGCTGGTGATCGCGCCTGCGCAAGCGCAAGATGCGGTAACAGGCGCGCAGATCGTCCAGTCCGAATGCGCCGTCTGTCATGCGGTTGGCGGCGAGGCCAAAAGCCCGGAAGCGAAAGCGCCGCGTTTCGCCGATGTCGCGGCGCTGCCGTCAACAACCGAATTGTCGCTGAAAGTCTTTCTGCGTTCGTCACACAAAAATATGCCGAACATTCTGCTGGAGCCGGAAGAGATCGACGCCGTCTCCGCTTATATTCTTGGTCTGAGAAATAAGCGGTAAGCCTATCTCAAACGTCGGAAAGGTCCGGCGCCGACAAGGCCCGCAAGATAGGCGCCCACGCCCAGCACCGCCGCGACGGGCACAAGTATCAAGAACAGGCTCGTCAGAAAGAAAAAGCCGAGCCCGAGCAAACACAACACGCCAAGGCCGACCATCATCGCGCCAAACGGACCGAGTTTGACGAATTTCACCTCGCCGCCGCCGCTTGAAATCCAGATGCTTCCCGATGTGGCGTAATCATCGCGCGGATTTTCGCCGGGCGGAATGATTTCGATATCGTGCCGATCGTCGCTCATATCGGATCTCCTGTGTTCAGGAACTCAAGATAAGCACGGAATCGCGCGATGCAAAACTATTTAGCCGCGCGACATAATATCTTTAGCGGCGGCGCAATCCTGTCCCATTTGATCGATCAGCGCTTCGACGCTTTCAAATTTCGCTTCGCCGCGAATGAAGCCGTAAAAAGCGACTTCGACTTCCTTGCCGTAAAGATCGCCGGCGAAATCAAAAATATAAACTTCGAGCAAGGGCGCGCCATTGTCGAAGGTGGGACGACGGCCGAAACTGGCGACAGCGTCATAAACGACGCCTTCAACCGCGAGCCTGACGGCATAAATCCCGTAGGCCAGACGGTTCGAAGGATCCAGCGCCAGATTGGCGGTCGGAAATCCCAGCAAACGGCCGCGCTTGTCGCCATGCCGCACAATCGCGCGCACGAAATAGGGATGACCCAGCAGATCGCGCGCCAGCGCCACATCGCCCGCTTCCAGCGCGGCACGCGTCGCGGTGGAGGACACGGCTTCGAGACTGCCGCCCTCATCCTGAACGATACGTTCGACAATCTCGACGGCGAAACCAAGACGCGCGCCTTCGGCGCGTAAAAACTCGGCGTCGCCGGCGCGGCCGGCGCCAAAACGAAAATCATAGCCCGCCACAATCGCCGAGAGCCCGAGATGTTCGCTAAGAATGTCTTGCGTAAAATCACGCGCCGGACGTTTCGAAAATGCGCCGTCGAAGGTCAGAACGATCATGCCGTCGAGACCAAGACGCTGCGCCTGCGCGGCCTTGGCGTCGGGCGGCGTCAAACGAAAGATCACCGGCCGGCCAGCGAACACATCCGCCGGATGCGGTTCGAAGGTCAGAAGAACGCAAGGACGTCCAAGTTTTTTCGCCAGCGCCTGCGCGCGCGCAATGACGCCGCGATGACCGCGATGCAAACCGTCAAAATTGCCGATCGCCGCAACCGCGCCGGCCAGACCGGCAGGCGGCGTTTGCGGATCGCGCGCGACAATAAAATCGGACATGCCGTTTCCGGTAGTGTGATCTTATCCGGCCGACGCGGGTTTATCCGCCGCGCGCGTCGCCTGTTCGCGGCTCGGCACCATCACCAGCGCTTCGCCATCGAGAACGACCTTGCCGTCGACAAGACATTCGCATTTCAGCTTGGCGCGACGACCCTTTTCAACCAGCTCGGCGATTTCAACGACGACGGTGATAACGTCGCCGATCTTCACCGGCGCGCGGAAGTTCAACGTCTGCGACAGATAGACGGCGCCGGGACCGGGCAAATACATGCCGATCACCGTGGAGATCAACGACGCCGTGTAAAGGCCATGAACGATGCGTTCGCCGAAACGGGTCTTTGAAGCGAAATGGTCGGAGAGATGGATCGGATTGCGATCGCCGGAAAGATCGGCGAAGGCGATCACATCATCGTCCATCACCGCTTTCATCAGCGTTTCGCGCATGCCGACGCTCAGATCCTCGAAATAATAGATTTTGAACGGCGTCGACATTGGATGTTCACCAGTTGTTGAAAGCGGCCGGATACAGCCGGCAGGCTTATAGCAGTTTTACCAGAAAAGTCGCCGCGCCAAAGCGACCGGCCGGGCGCCGGCGTCCTTAACAAGATGCGCCAGCCCGGCGGCGTCGATGGCGCCGTCCGGCGTCAGCAGATCGCCGGCGTGGAGGCCCTCAATAATGAACAGACAATCGAGCCCGGCGCGGCCGGCGCCGGCAAGATCGGTCTTCGCCCCGTCGCCAATGGCGAGAATACGGGAGTCTGGCGGCGCGGCGCCCATCAGTTTCGTCAGCCGTTCGCGCGCGGCGGCGTAAATCGGCGGATGCGGCTTGCCATACATCAACACCCTTCCACCGAGATGGGCGTAACGTTCGGCCAGCGCGCCGGCGCAATATAAAAGCGCGTCGCCGTGGCCAACGACAATATCCGGATTGGCGCACAGCATTTCGAGGCCGCGCGCCGCCATCGCAGACAGGCGGCCGTCATAATCCTGCGGGGTTTCGTTCTGCTCGTCGAGAAGCCCGGTGCAGACGACATAATCCGCTGTCTCCACCGGCGCGCGCAGCGGCGGCGCGCCAAGCCGCTGCGCGGCCGCGTCGAAAAGTCCATGATCACGGGGCGGACCCAGATGATGGCACGCCTGACCGGCGCGGGCGACGATCTCTCGCAGGGTGAGTTCGCCGGCGGAAACCAGATCATCGAAACAATCGGCCGGCAGGCCCAAAGCGAGAAGCTGCTCCCGCACTTCGGCGTCTGGGCGTGAGGCGTTGGTGATCAGCACCACCCGTCCGCCAGTGGCGCGAAACTGGCGCAACGCCGCCGCCGCCTCGGGAAAGTGTCGACGACCGTCGATCAGCACGCCCCAGACGTCGCACAAAATGGCGTCGTAACGGCTGGCGATCTCCGAAAGTCCGGCGATGACAGGAATATCGGGCGATGCAGGCGCCGACGCAGCGCTCACACCTGCGTCTCCAGAAACGCCGTCTCATAGGCTTTTTTGGCGACGGGACGATAGGCGCCCGTATGCTCATCGAGCCAGAACAGCCGGCCATCGGAAATCCGGAACAACGCGCCATGCAGTTTTAGATGGCCGTGATGTTCGAGCACCTGAATCATCGGAAAGGTGCGCAGGTTGCGCAAGGTCTGTTTGATCGACTCGAATTCGAGGCGTTCGATATATTTCGGATCATCCGGATCCGGCGGCACGCCCAGACGCGCGGCGGCCGGCCATAGCATCTTGATCCAGTCGCCGATGAAATCGCCATGCGACAG
>JALRFG010000054.1 GCA_023253795.1 Methylocystis sp. | reverse complement strand
CGAGCTTCGGCGTGCGCTTGAACGTCGATTTGCGGCCGCGCAGCGTTTGCAGGATTTTCGCGCCATTGGCGAAGGCGAGATAGATCATCAGCGGCGGCACCGAGGCCATGGTCTTGATGTAATCGCTCAGCGAGCCGCGCTTGAGCGCGAAATAAGCCGGCATGGTGAAGCCGATCACCACCATCGCCGTCATGATCGCGATCAGTTTCACCACATCCCAATAGGCGTCCAGCGACCCGTGGAGAATGACGCCAATGACGCCGGCGACGATGCCGATGGCGGCTGCCGGAAAGAAAATCTGGTGGGCGATGAGCGAGATGGCGGTCAGGCGTTTCACCAGCGGCCAATGGGAGTTCCAGATCGGCAGAATGGTTTTCTGGGCCACCTGGACAAAGCCGTTCGACCAGCGCCGCTGCTGGCGACGATAGTCGCGGATTTCTTCCGGCACCTGTCCCGGAATCGGCGGCTCGGACACGAACAGGCCGTGCCAATCCCGCAATTCTGCGCGCACGGTGAGATCGAGATCCTCGGTCAGCGAATAATCCGACCAGCCGCCGGCGTCTTCCACTGTCGCGCGCCGCCAGATGCCGCCGGTGCCATTAAACTGGAACAGCCAGCCGGCGAGCGCGCGACTGCGCTGCTCGACGAGATAATGGCCATCTTGCACCAGCCCCTGCGCCCGCGTCAGCCAGTTTGTGCGATAATTCTGGAACTCGCAGCGCGACTGCACGAAGCCGGCGCGCGGATCGCTCAGGAACAGCGGCACGGTGCGTTTCAGCCATTCCGGCGGCGGCCGGAAATCGGCGTCGAGCATGGCGATAAAGGGTTCGTCGGTGATCGACAGACCATGCGCGCAGGCGCCGGCCTTGAAGCCCGAACGATCCGTGCGACGGATATGATCGATGACGACGCCCGTGCTGGCGAGCTCGCGGATGACGGCGTCGGCGCGTTCGGTCGTTTCGTCGGTGGAGTCGTCAAGGAGCTGAATGCGCAGCTTGTCCTTCGGCCAGTCGAGCAGAGCGACGCAGCGCAGCGACTGCTCGGTCACCAGCGGTTCGTTGAAAACGGGAATCTGAAGCAGCACGCGCGGCAAATCGGCGTCGGCGGGAACAATGGCCTGAGGATCGCGCGCGCCACGCAGCTGATCGTAGAAATAGCGGCCGATAATGACGAGAAGGCTGCTGCCGATCGCCACCAGCGTGAGGACAGCAAGATAGACGACCGCATCGATCAGAAACTGGAGGATTGCGAGCAAAAGCCTATCCTTCTTGTTCAGGCGCCGCCGGCGGGGCGACACGGGCCGGCACCTTGCCCTTGGCCCACACGACTTCATCGGTCATCCAAGCGTTCACCCAGATCGCCAGCATCAACGCCTCGCGCATGACGAACACCATGGGCGCAGCGGGGGATAATTGCCATCCTTTGGCCATGGAAAGCAACGTCTCGACGCCCATCCACAGCACGAAGGTCGCCGCCACGGCCGCCGCCGGGGTCATTCCGGCGCGAGGCGCGGCCACCCCTGCGGCCACAAGCGCCGGAAGCGCTTGGCAGATCGGCTCTGCGAGGAAGGACAGGAGCTCGTCCTTGCGGCGGATAACGCTCCAGCGCATTTGTCGTTGATAAACATCAAGCAGGCGTCGGCGACCCAAAATCTGGCGCACCGGGCGGTGGGAAAACACCGCCTTCTTGCCGATTCGCGACATCACCTTGGCCATGGCGTTGTCCTCGCCGACCGTATGGCCGATGGCCGTGAAGCCGCCGGCGCGCTCGAAATCCGTGCGGCGGAACAGCATGATCTTGCCGACCCCATGCCCCTGTCCCAGCGCCGAAGCCAGATAGAGCATCCGTGCATGGGAGCCGTTGATGATCGCAGCTTCGACATGGGCGGCGAAATTGTCGAGCTGATCACAAAAAGGAATGCCGCAGACGAGGCCGACATCGTCGTTAAGCTGACGCATATGCTCGGTGAGCGCGTCAGGCTCCAGCAGAACGTTCGCGTCCTTCATCAGGATCGTGTCATTCGCCGCCTGCGTGAAGGGCGCGTAGAGATTGTCGACCTTGGGGCTGGCGGCGAACTGCGCCGTCGAATGCAGAATACGCGACGGAATGTTCGGATGATGCGAAAAGATCGCGCGCAGATGGTCAAGCGCGGGCGAGCTTGTTTCCTGCGCCGCCGCCGTGACATCGATTTGCGGATAGTTTTGCGTAAAGACGGAGTCCTGCGTCGTATCGAATCCGTCTTCCAGCATTTTGACGGGCAGGACGATCGACACCGGCGGTTGCTTCACGTTTCGCGCCCGCCGTCTGGCGAGCGACGGTTGCGCAAGGGCGGCGATAAAAGACATCATCAGCAGCGTGATCGAAACGCACCAGAAAACCGCTGCGAACTGAGTGATGAAGGCGCCGACGTCGCTCACGCGCTTTCGCCACGCTCGCGTGTTTCCACAACTTCGACCGTGAAGCGCCGCATCACGCCATCGACAATTCCGGCCGGCAGGAAAGAGAACAGCCGCATCGCCGCATACATGTAATAGGGGAAGGCGATCACGCCGCGACGGCGGTCGAGCCCGCGTTTGACGATCCGCGCCGCCTCGACGTCGCTGATCGAGCCCGGTTGCCACGCCTTCAGTGGCGCGTTCATTGGCGTTTTGACGAAGCCCGGCACGATCAGGCTTACCGAAACGCCATAGGGCGGCAGCGCGCCGCGCAGACAATCCGCCCACATGTGAACGGCGGATTTCGCGGCGCAATAGGAGGGCGAATAGGGCAGGGCGCGCACGCCGGCCATCGAGCCGACAATGGCGATCTGCCCGCCGCCTCGCGCGCACATCGCAGGTATAATGGGCTCAACCGTGTTGAAGACGCCGTTCACATTGATCGCCATCATCGCGCGAACGCTGTCGGGGTCTTCGAGAATTTGGCCGGGTGAAAGTCCCGTCGCGACGCCGGCGTTGGCGACAAGAAGATCAATCGCCGCTCGTTCATCCGCCGCTTTTACGAGACGCGCCATCGCTTCGCGATCCCGCACATCGGCGACATGGGTTTCGACATTTTTCGCGCCGGCGTCACGGCAGGATTGCGCAGCTTCCGCCAAGCGGGGGGCGTCGCGTCCAAACAGCACGAGATCGGCGCCTTCCGCCGCATAAGCCAGCGCCAGAGCGCGACCAATGCCGCTTGAGCCGCCGGTGATCAGTATCCGCGTCATGCCGTCGCCCTCGCGGCGCGCGGCCGCAATGTCGCTTCGCCAATAACGCCCGGCAGACGCTCTGTGCCATGCGCGAACAGGCGCACGAAAATTTCTGTATCGGATGCACGCAGCACACGACCTGACAGGGTGATTTTTTCACCGCGCAGGATTGGCTGCACGAATTTGCCGGACAGGCTTACAATGTCGAGATCGCTGCGCCAGTTGTTGAGCATCGGCTCAAAGGCGGCGAGCATTTTCATGCCATGCACCGGCGGCGCCGCAAAACCGATGCCCGCCGCCAGCGCGTCATCGAGATGCAGCGGATTGGCGTCGCCCGAAACTTCGGCGTAGCGCGCCAGCGCCTGCGCATCAAAGGGACCAATAATGGTTTCCGGCAATTTATCGCCGACAGCGGCCAGCGCGCTCATGCTGCGCCTCCCTTGGCTGCGGTCGCGCCATCGGCACCCGTTTTTGCGTCCTTGTCGAAGGCGTCGCGCGGAACGAGCCGCAACATGGCTTCAATCTTGCCGACCGGCGCGCCAGTCGTTGTGGCGATCTGCGCGTCGGCGATCAGACGCGGCGGCGTCTCCTCGCGACGCAGCGTCACCGTGACGTCATAGCTTTCGCTGGCGATGAGCGGTCTTTCATAAACGAACGCCTGTGACTCATGCACGGGCACGACAGCGAGCGTTTCGCAAACGTCCGAGACGACGTTCGAAAGCGCAGGTTCTGTGAGCCAGACCGCCGGATAGGCGAGCGGCACACGGTCGTCTTTGGCGCCAATGTCATGCGCATAGGCGCGCGCGCGCGCGGCGTCGACGGTCAGGCGCAGCGGTCCGATGGTGCGGGGCGAGTCAATTTGCATGTAGATCAATTCGCATGTGGATTAATTCGTGTGGGTGACGACCAGCACGGCGTTGATGCCGCCGAACGCGAAAGAGTTCGACATGGCGGCGCGGATTTCGCATTTCTGCGCGACATTCGGCACGGCGTTGATTGGGCAGCGCGGGTCGGTTTCCTGAAAATTGATGGTCGGCGGCGCAATCTGTTCGCGCAACGCCGATATGGCGACGGCCAGTTCGAGGCCGCCGCTCGCGCCGAGCGCATGGCCATGGATCGGCTTGGTCGAAGACACGGGCACATGCGCGCCATAATCGCCGAACACGCGCAGGATCGCTTCGGACTCGGTGATGTCGTTGGCGTGCGTCGCCGTGCCATGCGCGCTGATGTAGCCGATGTCCCGCGGCTTCAGTCCGGCGTCGTCCAAAGCCTGCGCAACGGCGTTGGAGGCGCCGTCCAGATCCGGACGAACGGGATCCTTGGCGTCGCTGGTCGTGCCATAGCCGGCGAGTTCGCACAGCGGCGCATGACCGCGCGCCTGTGCGGATTCATAGGTCTCCAGCACGAAGATCGCGGCGCCTTCGCCAAGCGACATGCCATTGCGTCCGGTTGAGAACGGTCGGCACAGATTGGGCGTCAGCACGCGCAGGCTTTCCCAGGCGCGGATCGTGGCGTTGATGATGCAGGCCTCGGCGCCGCCGACAATCGCCTTGTCGATCATGCCCGAACGGATCATCTGCATGCCGAGGCCAAGCGCCTGCGTCGCCGAGGAGCAAGCGCTGCCAATCGCGAAAGTCGGGCCGAGGCAGGAATAACGCATGCCGAGCGTCGTCGGCGCCGCGCTGGGAATGAGCTTTGGCACGCTCAGCATCGCCGGTCGCTGACCGTCGACGTAGTAATGATAAATGCCGTCTTCGATGGTGGTCATGCCGCCGATGCCGGTGCCGATGATCACGGCGGAGCCGGGGCCGGCGATGTCCTTACGGCCGAAGCCGGCCTGCGCCATCGCTTCATCGGCGGCGACGACCGCGAACTGCGAAAACGGATCGCAGAACGGCAGCACCTCGCGCTCGATATGCGCGGCCGGATCGAAATCCGGCACCTGGGCCGCGATCTTGATGCGCCCGTCATAGGGGCGCTCGGTTTTCAGCGGCCGGATTTGCGCGACGCCGTCGCGGGCGGCGGTCCATAAGCGATCGACGCCGAGTCCCGAGGCGCAGACGACGCCCATGCCGGAGACAACGACGCGGCGTCCCGCTCCCCGCCCGCGCGAGACGGTCATTTACTGCTTCTCGCGCTCTTTCTGAATGTGATCCGCCAGGGCCTCCATCAGGCTCTTGACGTCCTTCGCTTCCTGGAGCGAACCATCCATCGGGATGTAGACGTTAAACTTTTCCTCAAGCGCCGTGAGGATCATCACAATGTCCACGGATTTCAGATCGAGGCTTTCAATAGTCGCCTCGGGCGTGATCTTGGAAATGTCGATCATGCCTTCCGTGGCGATAACCTCTTTAATTTGCTCAATGAGTTCGGCCTTGTCGGTCACTCAAGCCTCCGTTCGGATATGCCCGCCGCCGTCTGCGATGCGGGGCGCGACGTCAACCGCCGCGCAAAATTCGCTGATCCGTCCCGCCTATGGCGCGTTGTGGCCCCGATGAGTCGGGGCCGGACGGTCCGTCTTGGTTAAGGGGTTTGGGGGGGAAAAGCAAAGGGCGCGGCCTTTTGGCGCGGATTTGCTGTGGCCGAGATCGCCGCTTCGTGCGAAAAGGCGCAGGAAAACGGGGGATCGAAACCATTATGACAGCGCATGAGACAGCCATCGCCGGAGTTTTTCCACAGCCTCAGGAAGAGCAGTGGCGCAAACTCGTCGATCGGGCCCTGAAGGGCGCGTCTATCGACTCGCTGGTCACCAAAGCCTATGGCGCGGTCACACTGGCGCCGCTTTACCCGCGCGCGGCCGCCGCCGCGCCGAAGTCCCTGCGCCGCACCCCCGGCCGCTGGTCAATTCTCGGCCGCGTCGATTACGCGCCCCCGGAACCCGCCAACCGTCTGGCGCTCGATGATCTTGAGGGCGGCGCCGACGGCCTTCATCTTGTCTTCGCCGGATCGCAGGGCGCCTATGGCGGCGGCCTGACCGACGACGGCGCAGCCGCTCTCACCAAGGTTTTTGAAAATATCCGGCTGGACTACGGCATCCCGGTCATCATCGAGGCCTCCCCCGCCGCGCCGCAGGTTCCGGCGACGATGATCCGTCTGCTCGACAGCCAGCATATCGATCCCTCGATCACCCGCGTCGCCTTTGGGCTCGATCCGCTGGGTTTGCAGGCTTTGCACGGTTTCGCCGCCGGCGCGTGGCCGGAGGCCGCCAAAAGCTTCGCGACGCAGGCGAAGGAAATTCTGCGGGCCGGCTTCGTCGCCGGGACGGTCGCCGCCGATGCGCGCGTCGTTCACGCCGCCGGCGGTTCGGAGACGCAGGAACTGGCTTTCGCGCTCGCCGCCGCTGTCGCCTATCTGCGGGCGCTCACCGACAATGGCGTCGAGATCGAGACGGCTCGCGCCATGATCGGTTTCCGTTTCGCCGCCGACGCCGATGAGTTTCTCGGCGTCGCCAAATTCCGCGCCGCGCGTCGCCTGTGGGCGCGGGTCGAGGAGGCCTGCGGCCTGACGCCGAAGCCGGCGCTGATTTCGGCTGAAACCGCGTGGCGGATGATGTCGCGTCGCGATCCGTGGAACAATATTCTGCGCGGCACGCTCGCCACCTTCTCCGCTGCCGTCGGCGGCGCCGATACGGTGACGGTGCTGCCCTTCACTTTGCCGATGGGCGTTCCGGACCCCTTTGCGCGTCGTCTCGCCCGCGACACCCAGCTCGTGTTGCAGGATGAATCTCATATCGAGGCGGTTGACGATCCGGCCGCTGGTGCTGGCGGATTCGAAACGCTGACGCATGATCTCTGTGAAGGGGCCTGGGCCGCCTTCCAGAAAATCGAGGCGGCCGGTGGGCTCGGCGCGGCGCTGGAAAAGGGAACCTTCCAGGGCGAGGTCGCTGAAATCGCCGGCATGCGCGCCAAAAACATTGCGCGCGCCAAAGAGAAAATCATCGGCGCCAATCAGTTCCCCGACATCGCCGAGAAACCGCTCGACGTGCTGGCTCCCGGCGCGGCGGCGGGCGTGAGCATCAACCCGCCTGCGGGCGCGCTGAAGACGGCGCCTCTGACGCCGCGTCGTCTGTCGGAGCCGTTTGAGCGCTTGCGCGACAAGTCGGACGCCATTCTGGCGAAGTCCGGTCAGCGGCCGAAGGTGTTCCTGGCCAATATTGGTTCAGTCGCCGCTTTCACCACCCGCGCCAATTTCGCCAAGAATTTCTTCGAGGCGGGCGGCGTCGAAGCGGTGTTCGGCCCCGAAGCCGAAACAACGACGGAAATCGTCGACGCGTTCCGCGCTTCTGGCGCGAAGCTCGCCTGCATCTGCTCGACCGACATCATTTACGGCGACGCTGCAGAACCGGTCGCGCTCGCCTTGCAGGGCGCCGGCGCGAAGCTCGCGCTTGCGGGACGTCCCGGCGAGCTGGAGGAGCTTCTGCGCAAGGCCGGCGTGGCCGAATTCATTTTTGCCGGCTGCGACATGCATGATGTGCTGGCGCGTGCGTTGGAGGCGGCGCAATGAAACGTCTGCTGGTTGTGCTCGCCGTCGTGATGGCGGCGACCGGCGCTGTCGCGAAATCGCGCAAACACGTCAAGAACGCTGACGCGTCGGCGACGAGTGCGACCCAGAATCCCAATGGCGAATGGCGGATTGAGTCCGCGACGACCGTTGGCTCCTGCGACGGACTCATTCCCACGGAGCTGTCTGTCGTCGACGGCAAGATCGCCAGCGCCTCCGGCGCTTCAGTGACGAGCTGGGGATATGTCGATGAAGCGGGGCAGATCGTCGCCCGCTTCACCGGATCGGGCGACCGCGTCGCCCGTTTCCATGGTCAGCTGCGCGGCGCGCAGGGTTCCGGCGCTTGGTCGTCGTCAACCGATATGTGCGGCGGCACCTGGCGCGCGACGCGCGGCTAGCGCGTCAAAGAAAAACGCGGCGTTTCCGCCGCGCATTTTCCTTAGTTTTCGTTATCGTCCTTGGCGACAGGCGCTGGCGCTGCCGCCTGCGTCACTGGCGCCATGTCAGCGGCGCGCGCGACGCCAAGGCCGTCGCGCTGGTAGATGTCGTCGCGGAACTGGGTGATCCCGTCCGGCGCGCCCCAGCCTGTGACATAGACCCAGTAAACCGGCACCGCCGGCGTGATCTTGACGTCGACGCGTTCGCCGGAAGCGATCACCTGATCGATATGGTCGCGATCCCAGCCGGGCGTTTCGCGCAGCAGGAACGCGACATAGTCGCGAACATTCTGAAGGCGAATGCAGCCGGAAGACACAAAGCGGAAGTCGTCGCCGAAGACGCCTTTCGCCGGCGTGTCATGCATATAGACGCCATAGGGATTGGCGATGTCGATGCGCACCACGCCAAGCGAGTTGAAGTCGCCGCCGATGTCCTGACGGAATTTGTAGTTCATCGCGTCGAGCGAGCGCCAGTTGATCTGCTCGGGTTGCAGCTCCTGGCCTTCCTTGTTGTAGACGCGAATGTGGTTATCGTGCAGGTAATTCGGATCGGCCTGCATCTTCGGGATCAGATCCTTGCGGATGACGGAGGCCGGCACCGTCCAGAACGGATTGAAGTTGATCTGGATCGCTTTGGTCTGCATCACCGGCGACTGACGATCGATCTTGCCGACGCCGGCGATGTGATGGGTGACGACGGCGCCGTTCTCAACGGTTTCAACCTGCGCGGCCGGAATATTCGCCGTCACATAACGGTTGCCGAGATCTTTCGAGAAGCTGCGCAGTCGAACAAGATTGGTTTCAAGCTGACGCAGGCGCGTTTCCGCCGGCACATTGAGCGCCGCGACCGTCTGCTGGTTGACGACGCCGGTCTCGATGATGCCATGGCGCGCCTGAAAACGCCGCACGGCGGCTTCGACATAGGAGTCGAACACCGGGCTTGCGCCGGTTTCCGCGGCGATGTCGCCCGAAACGATCAGGCGCTTGCGCAGCACGGAAACCGCCGGGCTGTTGGTTCCAAGCTTCAACTGATGACCGGTCGGCACCTGCGGCCAGCCGCCGTTGGCGACGATTTCCCGAAAATGTTCAATCGCGGCTTCTGTCGCCGCGACGGTCGCCTCGGAGAGAATCGGCGTCGTTGAGCGTGAGACGGTCAGTCGCGCATCTGCGTCATAGCGTTGGGCCCATTCCGCCTGATCGGCGTCCTGAGCGCGCGCCGGCAATCCCGCAACCGCGCCGACGCCTGTGAGGACGAGCGCGAGGGTAAGATTCGACACAGAAAATTTGCGCACCTGCGACTCCAGTCTTTCGCGCCGCGCTTTGGGCGGCGACATGCCGGAGAATGCGTCGACTCTGGGTCTACGCAGTCTTCCGGCAATGAGATGGTGATTCAGCGATCGATTGGAAACGGACAGTCCGGCGATTTTATGACTGGACGGCCTCGCCGCCCGCCTGCGGATGGGGCTCAGCGGCGATTTCCTGACCAATTTCCTGGTTAATCGAGTGGATCGCCCGCTGTGCATAGCGCAGGCGTTCCGCCAGATGATCGCCGGGGAACTGCTTCCGGGCGCGGTTATAGCTGTTGACGTAGGCGGCGCACTGGCTGCGGGCCGCCAGTATATCCATCTGATTTTGATCAATTTGGGAGCGCAGCTCGGCGAAAACGGCGGAGTGGCGCAAAACCTCGGAGGTTTCCGCCAGCAACAGCAGTTTGCGCACGTCGAGATCGAGCTTGGTTTCGGCCTGTGTGCGCGCCTGCGGCGTCGCGGCGCGAATCGCGGCGGCGCGGGTGATCGACACGGTTTCGACGGTGTCGCGGGTTTCGAGCGTGAAAGCCCGCAGCGCCTTCAGCAGGTCGAGCAGCAAAGCGTGGCGGTGCGCGTTATGGGCGTCGAGCGTGGCGTTCGACCAGTCGCATAACGCATCAAGCTCGGAGAGGCGCAGAAAATGCAGCCACATGATGCAGGCAAGGCCAACGAGGCCCAGAATGAGAATGTAAGACTCTATCGACATGACGCGGCACCCTTGTTCGGACGCCATCAGTGTCGCGCGAGTTTTTTGAAAGATGGTTACTAACGGCTAAATTTTGCCATTATGGTTAGCGCACGGTTAACGTGACTCCGTCGTCGGCGCGAGCGCCCATCCGGACGGCCCCAGACGCTCCTGCGGCTGAAAGCGGGCCTTGTAGGCCATTTTCCGCGCTCCCTCGACCCAGTAACCAAGATAGAGATGCGGCAGCGCAAGCGTTTGTGCGCGCGCCAAATGATCCAGAATCATGAATGAGCCGGGCGAGCGCGCTTCAAGCGCAGGCTCGTAGAAGGAATAAACCATCGACAGACCGTCGCCGAGACGATCGGTCAGGCAGCAGGCGACCAGATCGCCGGTTTTACGGTCGTCGGCGTCAGCGGTCAGACGATATTCGATCAGCCGCGTGTCGACATGGCTATCTTCAACCAT
>JALRFG010000053.1 GCA_023253795.1 Methylocystis sp. | reverse complement strand
CGTTGCTGTTGCCGTTGCCAGCGTCCCAGCCACCGCCAATGTTCAGACCGGCGTAGAAGCCCGTCCACATCGGGGGCGGCGGCGGCGGGGGAACATAGGCCGGAGCGGCCTTGCGCGAGGGAAGATCGGCGGCAAGCGCCGAGGCGGTCATAGCAGCCAACGCAACGGCCGAGAGAAGCAGCTTTTTCATGATACGCACCTTACGCTTACGAGAAACTCACACGCCTGACGCTTTGGCGCGTCAAGTTGAGGCCACTAAGCGCCCTCACCTGTAAACAACTTCCTAATTTCGGGCCTTGGCGACATCATTCCCCATGCCTGTTGCAAATAAGACACAGTTGGCCGCGCCGGCGCAGCGCGCGACCTGACCTCTCTCCTCTGGACGGGGATGATTGGCCTTGCCTCAAACGCCCTTCCCGACGATTGTGGCGCAGAAGTTTCTCAACCCTCGGGGCGATCATGCGTTGTTTTCATCTGGCGGTGCTCTTTTCCGCGCTTCTTCCCATGGCCGTAGTCGGAACGCCGGCGCAGGCCCAGTTTGGCCGCGGCAATGTCAATTTTGGCGTTCTCGAGACCGGCGTGCTGCCAGGGGGCGCCGAAATCCCCGATGTGACTGGCGACACCGTTGATCCCGGCGTTGAAGCCCGTCAGCCCCAGCGGGCGCAGGCACTACCGCCGCCGAGCGACCTGTTCGACAACAGCTCCACCCCGCAGAGCGACAAGCCGCAGGCCAAAAAGCGCAAGTAAGCGTCAAGCGCCTGCGCAGACGATGGACAGGCGCGCCTTACGCCATATGTGAAGATTAGCCCCTTCCGGCCCCGCCGGGAGACTGACTCTCGCCGATATGGACTTAAGACCATGCAGCTTGTCGCTAAGGCCCTTTTCTGGATTGGCGTCGCCTTCGCCGTTCCCTTTGTCGTTCTCATTGCCGCCTCGATCATGCGGATGACAACAGAAGGCTTTCAGTCGCAATATATCAATTCGGCTATACTGGGCGTGTTTTGCGCCGCCTTTTCGGTGGCCGTCGGATATCTGCTGCGCCAGATGGTGCTGGAACGGATCGATTAAACGCTCATGATGCGACCCGCCGTCCTATGGAGCGCCCTCCTCCTTTTCTCGTCCACGGGCGCAGCGCAGGCGGAAAAGTGCAAACCATCCAATCCGCCTGACGCCTGGAGCGCACAGGGCACGGCGACGCCAATTGCGGCCACCGTCGATCCCGCCGCCATTCCCCGGCTTAATCTTGTCGTGTTTCGACATGCGGAAAAACCTCTGCGCGATGACGGCCTGATGGCGGAAGACGGCAATCTCGGCGCAGAGGCGGAACAAAGGCTCGCGCGGCTGCCCGAGCAGTTGCTGAAGGATTTTGGTTGTCCCGATTTTCTGGTCGCGGCCAACCCGGCCGTCAAAATGCTCAACAAAAAAACAGGGCAGTATTTTAATTACATCCGGCCGCTGGCGACGATCGAGCCGCTGTCGATCAAGCTGAATTATCCGGTCTGGACGCCCTATGGCTACAATCAGAACGATTTACTGGCGCGAGATTTGCTCGGCGACAAGGCGTTCAGACCCAGCCCCGACGGCGCGCCGAAGACGGTGTTTCTGGCCTGGGAAAGACAGAATATCCGCAAGCTCTATCAGGAGCTTGTGCAACAGGGAAAATTAAAGGATCTGGCCGGCGCAACCGCCACGATCGACGGCGTCGACCGCGCTTGCGACGCGCTTCCGCAATGGGAGCAATGCGACTTTGACTCCGTCTGGATGATCAAGGTCCGCCCTGCCGGCGTATGCCTCACGCGCCGCGTTGAAAATCTCAACGCCGCCAGTTTTCAGAAACAATGCAAGGGCGCGGAGAGCGTGTCCGATACGCCGCGCAACTAATCCTCATCCCGCTGGTTCAAAAAAAGCAGGATAAGGCCGACGCTGCCGATAAAGCGGAAGGCCGGTTCCTGCATGTTGTAGACGCCAGCGCGCCACATCTGAAACCATTCGCCGCCAATCGTCGTTGGCCAGCGCTTTCTCCCGGTTAAAATCATGCGCAGACGCCGCGCGCGCGCGCCACAGCCGCGCGGCGCCCGCCAACGTGGCGACGCCGGCGGCGATTTCAACAAGGATGATGCCAAGATAGGCCAGATGGTGGAACCATGTGGCGGTGATCGCCCGCCACGACAGAGGGCCAGGCGGGATCATATCCATCGCCAGAATATGCTTCACGACATCGAAATTCGTGCTGTAATCGAGGCAATTATCGAGCCCGACGATCAGGAAAAGAAGGCCCGCGCCGGCGGTCAGCGCGATTTTGGCGAGTCTGATGGACGCCATGTCGATCCTCCTTCAAAATCGAAGCCTGCCGAAATATCTGTTTTATCACGCGTCCCCGCCGACCGATGCTGGTGCGGCGGCGCGCAGAAATCTATCCACAGCCCTGTTCGTCTGAAACTCTTCAAACTGTTAGCCTGCCTCTCAATATCTGGTAGTCGATCGGCTTGAGGGAGCCCCAATGATCGATCTTTATTACTGGCCGACGCCCAATGGCCACAAAATCACGATCTTCCTGGAGGAAGCCGGCCTGCCCTACACGATCCGGCCGATCGATATTGCGCGCGGCGACCAGTTCAAACCCGAATTTCTCGCGATCTCCCCCAACAACCGTATTCCAGCGATCGTCGACCATGCGCCCGCCGATGGCGGCGCGCCGGCGTCGATTTTTGAATCCGGCGCCATCCTCCTCTATCTGGCGGAAAAAACCGGCCGGTTTCTGCCTGTCGAAACGCGGCAACGCTATGAAGTCCTAGAATGGCTGTTCTGGCAGGTCGGCGGACGGGGACCGATGGCGGGACAAAATCACCACTTCGGCCGCTATGCGCCCGCCCGCATTCCCTATGCGATTGACCGTTACCGCAACGAGACCGGCCGCCTCTATGGGGTTCTTGACCGCCATCTGGCCAACAAGGAATTCATCGCCGACGATTATTCAATCGCCGATATGGCCTGCCATCCCTGGATCGCGCGTTACGCCGATCAGGGGCAGGATCTCGATGATTATCCGCATTTGAGGCGCTGGTTCGAGAGGCTGCAGGCGCGTCCGGCGGTGATCCGCGCCTATGCGGCGAGCGACGCCTATGCGCGTCGCGGACCGGACTTCTCAGCGCTGGAGCGCGAAATCCTCTTTGGCCAAACCGCATCCGCGCACAAATAAGATTCAATCCTTCTCGTATCCTTCAAAAGAGACAGCAACGCCCATGTCGCATGATCGTATATTCGCCGCGCAGGAAACGGCCAAAGCCCTGATCGAAGTCGAGGCGATCCTCGTCAATACGCAAAAGCCTTTCATCACGACGGCGGGTTGGGCGTCGCCTGTTTATATCGACATGCGTAAGATCATCGCCTTTCCGCGTCTGCGTCGTCGGCTGATCGATTTCGCGACGAAGACAATCGAGCGCGATATTGGCTATGAATCGCTCGACGTCGTCGCCGGTGGCGAGACCGCCGGCATTCCCTACGCCGCCTGGATCTCCGACAGCCTGATGCTGCCGATGCAATATGTGCGCAAAAAGCCGAAAGGCTTCGGTCGCAACGCGCGCATTGAGGGGCAATTGATCGACAACGCCCGCGCGCTGCTTGTCGAAGACCTCGCCACCGATGGCGGCTCCAAGAAAGACTTCGTTCAGGCGTTGCGCGACTCAGGTCAGCGTTGCAACCATGTCTTTGTCTTCTTCTTCTACGATATCTTCAAAGGCTCCCGCGAAGAGCTCGCCAGTCTCGACATCCACCTGCATTATCTCGCCAGCTGGCGCGATGTGTTGCTGGTGGCGCGCGAGCATGGCTACTTCCCGGAAGACGCCTTGAATGAAATCGAATCCTTCATCGCCGATCCGATTGCATGGTCAGCAGCGCATGGCGGAGCTGATCGTCCGAAGGCGTGAGCCCAAAGCGCGCGTCTTCGGCCAGCATCTACGGCTTGCCTCTATCGCCAGATCGCGGATACTGCGCCAATGTTTGATGGTTGCGACACGCGAAAAATGCGCTCAGGCGTCTGGGCGGCGAGCATCGGAGTCGTTCTGTTTGGCGCCGGAGCCGGTCAGGCTATAGCGGGAGGTCCACCAGCGGGTTTCACGCGTCTGGCCGATGTCGCGCCGGAGATTAAGCAGGAAATGCGCTACGCCGGCGCCGACAATTTCACCGGCAAGCCTGTACCGGGGTATCATGCGCCTGATTGCTGGCTCAAAAGCGAGGCTGCACAGGCGCTCGCCGCAGCGCAGACGCACGCCCGCGCACATGGTTTCTCGCTGGTCGTTTACGACTGCTATCGTCCGCAGCAGGCGGTTGACGCTTTTGTGCGCTGGTCGCGCGACAGCGACCAGTCGACCAAGCAAAACTATTATCCGCATGTCGACAAGCAGCGCCTGTTCGCGCGCGGCTATATCGCAAGGCGTTCATCGCATTCGTCCGGCCTTGCCGTCGATATTGGCGTGACAGGATGGGATTTCGGCTCTCCCTTCGATTATTTCGACAGGCGATCATGGACCAAGTCCCGTGTCCGGCAAGAAGCGCGCACGCATCGAGACGCGCTGGTCGCGTTGATGCGTCGTCATGGATTTGTGAATTATCCGCGCGAATGGTGGCACTTCACATTCGGCGACGCTGAAAAGGCGCCGATTTATGACGCTGTCATCGACTAGGCGATCATGAGCATGCGCCCGGATCGTCTCGCCCCTTTCTTTGGCGGTGTCGCCGCCCTGCCCGGCGTCGGTCCAAAGACAGCCAAACTCTTCGACCGCCTGCTGGCGCGTCCCGTCGCTGGCGGTGCGCAGGAAGCGCGCTTACTCGATTTGTTGTTTCATCTGCCGAGCAATGTGATCGACCGCAGTCAGCGACCGACCATCGCCGCAGCGCCGCTTGAAACCATGGTGGTGATCAAGGCGCGGGTTGTTGAGCATCGTCGACCGCAGGGACGCTATGCAAAGGCGCCTTTCCGGGTCGTGGTCGAGGATGACACAGGCGATATTGAACTGGTGTTTTTCCTCGCCAATCCCGATTGGATCGAACGCAGCCTGCCGATTGGCGCGACGCGCTGGATCTCCGGCCGGATCGAACTCTACGACGGACGCCGTCAGATGGTGCATCCGGACCGGGTGCTGGATGAAGCGGGACTGGCGAAATTGCCTCCCTTCGAAGCCGTTTACGGACTGACCGAAGGGCTTCAGGCGCGTTACGTTTTACGGGCGACGGATGCGGCGCTGGAACGAATCCCGGCGCTTCCCGAATGGCAGGAAGCGAGCGTCCTCGCCGCCAATAAGCTTCCCGGTTTCGCAGAAGCGTTGCGCCTGGCGCATCGTCCGGACAGCGCGCAGGCGCTTTCCCCGCAACATCCTGCACGCCAGCGTCTGGCGCTGGATGAATTGCTGGCCAGCCAGCTTGCGTTGCGTCTGGTGCGCGCGCGTATGCGACGTCTGCCGGGACATGAAAACCCCGGCGATGGCCGAGTGGTCTCTGCGATCGAGGCGGCGCTGCCCTTTCAGCTCACCGGCGCGCAACGCCGCGCGCTGACGGATATTCGCGCCGATATGGCGTCCGACAAACGAATGCTCCGGCTCGTGCAGGGCGATGTCGGCTCGGGTAAAACGATTATCGGCGCTTTGGCGATGGCGAGCGCCGTGGAATGCGGGCGGCAGGCGGCCTTGATGGCGCCGACCGAAATTCTCGCGCGCCAGCATTATGAACGTCTGCAACCGCTCCTCGCGCCGGTCGGGCTGCGCGTCGCGCTCCTGATCGGTCGCCTGAAATCTGCTGAGCGCAAAACAGTTCATGCCGACATCGCGGCCGGAGCCATTGATATTGTCGTCGGCACCCATGCGCTGGTGCAAAGCGATCTGGCGTTTCATGACCTCGGCCTTGCTGTGGTCGATGAGCAGCATCGGTTCGGCGTGCAGCAACGCCTTGCGCTAAGCGCCAAAGGCGCGGCTGTTGACGTGCTGGTGATGACGGCTACGCCGATCCCGCGCACGCTGGCGCTGACCGCCTTTGGCGATATGGATTCCTCTGCGCTCGATGAAAAACCGCCGGGGCGCAAACCGATCTCAACGCGCGCCCTCCCCGCGTCGCGGATTGGCGAGGTGGTCGCAGGTCTGCAACGGGCGTTGGCGGAAGGCGCCCGCGCCTATTGGGTCTGCCCGCTGGTTGAGGAAAACGAGGATCTAGATCTCGCCGCCGCCGAAGCGCGCGCCGCCGATCTGCGGCATTACTTTGGCGACCGGGTCGGGCTGGTTCATGGCCGCATGAAAGGCCCCGAAAAAGACGCCGCCATGGAAGCGTTCCAGCGCGGCGACACGCAAATCCTTGTCGCGACGACGGTCATTGAAGTTGGCGTCGATGTGCCGGAAGCGACAATCATGGTGATCGAACACGCCGAACGATTTGGTCTGGCGCAATTGCATCAATTACGCGGACGCGTGGGACGCGGCGCGGGTGAGTCGAGCTGTCTGCTGCTCTATAAGGGGCCGCTGAGCGAAATGGCCGGAGCGCGGCTGATGACCTTACGCCAGACGGAAGATGGTTTCCGCATTGCGGAAGAGGATTTACGCCTGCGCGGAGAAGGAGAAATTCTCGGCACGCGGCAGGCGGGCCTGCCCGGTTTCCGTCTCGCGGACATCATCGCCCATGCGCGTCTATTGGCGATTGCGCGTGACGACGCAGAATTGATTCTGCGTCGTGATCCCGAATTAACGAGCGAGCGCGGAGAAGCCTTGCGCGCCCTGCTCTATCTGTTCGAACGGGACGAGGCCATTCGGTTGCTGCGCGCCGGCTAGTCTAGCGCGACGACGCAAGGCGCGGCAGGCGCTTTATTTCCACACCGGATTCGGCGCGGGCGCGCGCCAGCTCGTATCTTTGCTGAGCGTCGAGCCAGCTTTCCGGAGTCTCGCCGAACCAGTGGCCAAAGCGCAAGGCCGTGTCCGCCGTTACGCCCCGCTGACCATTGATGATCGCTGTGACGCGATTGACCGGCACATGTATGTCGCGCGCGAGATCGGAAGCCGTCTTGCCATGGGCGCGCAGTTTGCTGGCCAGTCGTTTGCCGGGATGGGCGCTATCCTGCGGCGGCGCGACAACCGGTTCCGGCGCAGGCGCAGCCTCAGGCGCAACGGCGCGCGCAATGCGCTGTTGTGAAGGGCGCGGCGCAGCGGCGCTTGCGATTTCCGGCGCAACCTTGGGCCATGCCAGCGCAGATTCACGACGCGATGGCTGGGCGACCTCGCCTTTCGAGAAGGCGCCCTTGAGAAAAAGCTTGGTCAAGGCGTCGCGATAGGCGCTCATGTTTGCCTCCCGATGGCGATATGCCCAAATCCATTTACGCAACGCATAACAGGCTACGCGTCTGTAGCTTTACCAAGTTCCCAGCCTTCGCGCGTCTGGGCCATGAAGTCGGAGAGGTTACCTGCGGCAATGGCGTTTCGCAAACCGTTCATGAGAAACTGGTAGTAAGCGACATTGGCCTGGGTCAGCAACATCATGCCGAGAATCTCACCCGCCTTAACCAGATGATGGAGATAGGCGCGGGAATAATCACGCGCCGCCGGGCAATCGGACTCTGGATCCAGCGGCTGATGATCCTCGGTGTGGCGGGCATTTTTCATGTTCAGCGTGCCGAAACGCGTATAGGCGAGACCATGGCGACCAGCGCGGGTCGGCATCACGCAATCGAACATGTCGATTCCGCGCGCCACGGCTTTCATAATGTCGTCCGGAGTGCCGACGCCCATCAGATAATGCGGCTTGTGATCGGGCAGATGCGGCAGTGTCGTCTCCAGCATGTCAAGCATCACCTCCTGCGGCTCGCCGACCGCCAGCCCGCCAACGGCGAGGCCATGGAAATCCATATCGGCGAGGGCTTTGGCGCTTTCGATGCGTAACGGCTTAGAAGCGCCGCCCTGCACAATGCCGAAGACGCCGCGGCCGGGCGTTTCTCGGAACGCCTTGCGGGAGCGTTCCGCCCAGCGTAGCGACAGGCGCATGGCGCGCGCCGCCTCTTCATCCGAACAGGGCAGACGCACGCATTCGTCGAACTGCATCTGAATATCGGCGCCGAGCAAATTCTGAATCTCCATCGAGCGCTCTGGCGAGAGGTGATGCTTTGAACCATCGATGTGAGACTGAAAGGTGACCCCCTCCTCGTTCAGCTTGCGGAGTTTGGAGAGCGACATCACCTGAAAGCCGCCGGAATCCGTGAGGATGGGATGGGGCCAGCGCATGAACTGATGCAGGCCGCCAAGCCGTGCGATGCGCTCGGCGCCTGGCCGCAGCATCAGATGATAGACATTGCCGAGCAATATATCGGCGCCGGCGGCGCGCACATCATGAGAGAACATCGCCTTCACCGTCGCCGCGGTGCCCACAGGCATGAAGGCGGGCGTGCGGATGACGCCACGCGGCATAAGGATTTCGCCCTTGCGCGCGGCACCGTCCGTCGCCTGAACAGTGAAGGAGAAATCCTGCATTATTCGCGTTCCTTTGCGCCGAGCGCAGCGATCTTGACGATTTTATACAGACCATTGTCTGTGGCGTTGAACCATACCGTAAACAGCATCCCGACGCGCATATCTACATCGCGCAAGTCGGTGCGCCACTGATCCCGATCGACGGCGCCGAAATCGATCCGCCCATCCCGGCGCAAAACAAAGGGCCGGGCTTTCGGCCCATCAAGATCGAAAGCGCCGAACAGATCCCAAATCGCGACGCAGCGTCCATCCTGCAAACGCAAATCGAGCGTCATCGGCGCCTCCGCTGTATCATCCCGCCAGAGCGCCAATAATCGCACATCGCCGTCACGGATCATCATGGCGCGCGCGACAACAGGCAAGCGTCGCCATAGGAGTAGAAGCGATAATCGCTGGCGATGGCGTGGGCATAGGCCGCCTTCATCCGTTCCAGCCCGGCAAAGGCGCTCACCAGCATGAACAGCGTCGAGCGCGGCAGATGGAAATTGGTCAGCAGCATATCGACGGCGCGAAAACGATAGCCGGGCGTGATGAAAATATTTGTCCGCGCGGCGTAGGGTTGAATTTTTCCCTCAGGCGTCGCGGCGCTTTCCAGAACCCTTAGCGCTGTTGTGCCAACCGCGACGATGCGGCCACCCTGCGCCCGAATGGCGTTCAACGTTTGAGCTGTATCAGCGTCAATCCGGGCGAACTCCTCATGCATCTTATGCGCGTCCGTGTCCTCCGCCTTGACCGGCAGGAAGGTCCCGGCGCCGACATGCAAAGTGACGCGCGAAAACCTTACGCCCATGGCCTCAATCCGCGCGATCAGTTCCCGCGTAAAATGCAGTCCAGCGGTCGGCGCTGCCACGGCGCCGGCTTCACGTGCGAATATCGTTTGGTAATCGCTTTCGTCGTCGGCGTCGGTCGCGCGTTTGCCGGCGATATAGGGCGGCAACGGCAAGACGCCGATCGCCTCAATCGCGGCGTCGAGCGCCGCGCCGGCGCAATTAAATTCCAGCGTAATTTCACCAGCTTCGCCTTTGGCGACGACATGTGCGTCAAGCGAACCGTCGCCAAAGCGGATCAGATCGCCGATATGGAGTTTCTTGGCGGGCCGCATCAGCGCCCGCCAGCGGCTGGCGTCCAGCCGTTCGATCAGCGTCGCCTCAACATTGGCGGCGAGATCGTCGCGCAGGCGCCGACCTGACAAACGCGCATGAATGACGCGGGTGTCGTTCACGACCAGCGCATCCCCCGGCTGCAAATAATCAATCAGTTCGCTGACAATTCGATCAACAAACGTACCGGTTGGAGGAACGACCAGCAGGCGCGCGCCATCACGCGGATGGACGGGCCGTAAGGCGATCCGCTCCGTCGGGAGTTCGAAATCGAAAAGATCGACGCGCATAATCGGGATCCAATCGCAAAATGGCCGGGCGAACCCGGCCACTGGTCAATTTTTTGGAATGCTGAGCGACTTAGCCCAGCGTCGCCTTGATGATCTTGTCGGGATCGCGCACCGGCTCGCCGCGCTTGAACTGATCGACATTCTCCATGCCAGAGATCACTTCGCCCCAGACCGTATATTGCTTGTCCAGAAAACGGGCGTCGTCGAAGCAGATGAAAAACTGCGAATTGGCGGTGTCGGGATGCGAGGCGCGGGCCATCGAACATGTGCCGCGCACATGCGGAGCCGCATTGAACTCGGCTTTCAGATTATCATATTGCGAGCCGCCGGTTCCGGTGCCGCGCGGGCAGCCGGTCTGCGCCATGAAGCCGTCGATCACCCGGTGGAAACACACGTTGTCATAGGCCCCCGACCGCGCAAGCTCCTTCATGCGCTCGGCATGTTTGGGGGCCACGTCGGGCAGCAACTCAATAGTGACGGTGCCGTCCTTCAACTCGATCAGGATGGTGTTCTCGGGGTCTTTGATCTCGGCCATGCCGTGCTCCTTCAGATGGTAAGTTGCGGCAAGACTTAAAGCGCAGGTGCCGGATTGCCAAGGACTGCATTGACGTCTGCGCCGCACATCGCCATCACGGGGCTGACTCGGATCAGGAGGGGCAGATGGCCTGGAAAACGCTCGACGACATGGACCTCGCTGGCAAACGCGTGCTGACGCGGGTGGATATCAATG
>JALRFG010000052.1 GCA_023253795.1 Methylocystis sp. | reverse complement strand
ATTAGATGGTCTCAATGCGCTTGGTCGTCGAATACCAGCGGCCCATGAACCACCACAGGAAGTAAACCATCATCGACACGAAGCCGGAGAAGAACGCCGCAACCGGCACAACGTCCTTACCGAACGTGCGCAGCGTGCCGCGCTCGACCATGCGGATGTATTCCGGCATCGACGTGCGGACGTAGTGGAGGCCGATCAGATCCGCCAGCGTCATCAGCTGACCATGCTGCTCCGTCGCCTGGTGGAAGGCGGCGATGGCCGGCCAGTTGTTCGGGTAGAACAGCAGACCCCAGCCCAGCGAACCGACAACAGCCGTGATCACATAGGAGCCAGAAAGAAGCAGGATGACGTCAAGCCAGATCGCCGGAACCATCAGAGCAGACGGGAACACCAGGCTGATCGGGAAATACGTCCAGCCCCAGAAGTTCACGTAGCGGTTGATCCACTCACCGATCAGAAGGCCCAGAGCCGCGAAAACGGCGCCGAACGGAAGACGGAAGTTAACCCACCAGAAAGCCTGCGAAGCCGCAGCGAAGGTCACGCCCAGAATCGGCACAACCGTCGGCCACATACGACGATCCTTCCAGTCAATCCAGAAGTCCCAGTCGCCCGCCGTCAGCATGAAGTGGACGTGATAACCGCCGAGAACGGCGAAGAACAGCAGAACAAGAAGACACCAGTCGACCGTCTGAACGCAACCCGCCGCCTCAGCGACCGAGTTGAACGGACCGACCGCTCCCCCGCTTTTCGATTGTGACATTACTCTTCTCCTTGGTGTGTCTCGGAAATCCTTAAAGGCCCCGAGTTTCTTTTGCGGCCAGAAAAGACGAACTCGCCTCTCCCAGCTCCCGGACGGCGATAGCCGGCCAGATCTCTCCCCAGAACGCCGTAAACGGCGCCCTTAAAAATCCGCCCGCATCTTTTGAAGGATGCGGGCGGTTATTCACATTACTGCGTCAGCAGAGCAACGCCATCCTTGCCGACGAGGGCATGGATGCGGCCGAGGATCTGCAGCACGACGCCGAACACGCCGAGAGCCATCCAGCCGAAGAACACGAAGCCCCAATGCAGCGGCGCAACGAACAGCTCTTCCATGAACCAGAAGGTGTGACCCCACTCGTTCAGGCCGACGTTCGGGATGATCATGAACGGACCAATGGCCACGATCAGGAACGCCAGCGAGTAGCCATGCGAGAAATACGGGATGCGGGTGCGCGCATAGAAGAACGCGCCGACCGCGATCACCGAATAAATCGGATAGCTCATGTAGAACTCGATGATGTGCGACGGCGTGAAGTCCGTGTCACGGATAACCGTCATGTGCCACGTGCCGTCCTGCTCCGTGAAGAACGAAGCGCCCCAGTAAATGGCGGCGGCGTAAACAACCAGCCACTGAACCAGGACAACAATGCGGCGCGTCTCTTCGCGCGGCGAAACCGCGTCGATGTTACGGTCGCGGGTCTTCCACAGATAGCCAGCAAGGGCCATACCGGAAACCAGCTCCAGCGGGATTTCGGTCCAAAGGATCGACATCCAATACGTCTGGAACTCAGGCGCAAACGAATCAAGGCCAGCGCGCCAACCGAAAACCTGCTCGTAAATACGAACGATCAGGTAAAACGTGTTCAGCAGAACAAGGCCAATCCACATGCCGCGCAGATCGACTACCGTATCTGCGCCAGCAGCTGCGCGAGCAGCTGTGTCAGTCGTAGAGCTCATACTCTCTCTCCTCTAAGTGCTCCCAGGGATATGCGCGTGACCGGTCCCGCTCCGCCTCCCAGAACAGAGCCGCTTCGTCCTCGTTTCAGATGAGCCTTCCCGCGAACCAACACTGTAGTCACGCGTTCAACCCGCCCTTGATGCGCGGTCTTCACCAAACTCGGAAAGACTAGCTCTCCAAATAAGGATCTCGCCGCTTGTTGTTATCGGACGAAACACCGATGTCGCCGTCCAAGCAAGTTACGTCCCCTCTCAGGGAAGGTCCATGCTTAGCGTGGCCCATTCATCACAACTCATACAATAAAGAACAATACCCAATAAGATAGTAAATCCTCTCTATCGAATAGTATAATCTGCCCCAGTGGATAGGTTATAGCCTACCCTACGTGGGTGAGTGGGCCGATTGTCTGCGATAGCAGGATTTTAATTAATTACTTTAAAAACAATCAATTATAAAATATATCACTTAACTGGCGCCATCACTCTTCAGCCTTACTGGTCGAAAAATGCGCCCCGCCAGTTTGATTGCGACAATATGGACAATCCACAGCGTCTTTGCGCCCAAGGGCCGCATCCATCCCGGAAAGAAAAAAGGACGCGCCTTTCGGCGCGTCCTTCATCTCGATTCTCAGTCAGAATCAGGGCTGCGGATGCGGCGTGTCTTTGGTGCTCGCGCCCATGACAGGGTAAACCACCTTCGGCTGATCGCCCGACAGCGCGCCGAGGAAAGCGACGATCGCCGCTGTCTCGTCAGCCGACAGGGTCTGGCCCAGCTGGTATTTGGCCATCACCGTGACGGCCTCCTCCAGCGTCCAGGCGGTTGCGCTGTGGAAATACGGCGGACGCAGCGCGACGTTGCGCAGCGGCGCGACGCGGAACACGAAATCATCCTCGGATTTGCCGGTGATCTTGGAGCGGCCCTTATCGGACTGCGAGATGATCTCCGCGCCCGGATGCTGCGCGACGCCGAACTTCTGATAGTCGCCGCCGCCAATATTCACGCCGTTGTGACAACCCGAGCATCCCTTGTCCATAAACAGACGCAGGCCCTTTTTCTCGCTGTCATTCAAGGCCGAATCATCGCCCTTGAGGAATTTGTCGAGTTTCGAATTCGGCGTGGTGAGCGTCGCCTCAAAGGCCTCGATCGCCAGCGCCATGTTGTCGAAGCTCACCGGATTGGCGTCATTGGGGAAGGCCGCTTTAAAGGCGGTCGCATAGGCCGGAATGCTGCGCATCATCTTCTCGGCGTTGGCCGAGGTGTTGGCCATTTCACCCGCCGCCTGCACCGGTCCCTTGGCCTGCGCCTTCAGGTCAGGCGCACGACCATCCCAAAACTGGGCGACGTTGAAGACCGCGTTGAGAACGCTGGGCGCGCGACGCGGGCCCTTCTCCCAGTTGTGGCCAATCGACGTCGGGCCGGCGTCGACGCCGCCCGTGGAGAGATTGTGGCAGCTGTTGCAGCTGATGACCTGGCTTTTCGACAGGCGCGGATCAAAGAAAAGCTGGCGACCCAGATCAATGCGCGCGGCGGAGAGTTCATTGCCCTTCACAACCGATGCGACGCTGGCCGGATCGATGGGCTTGAAAACGGCGTTGGCGTCAGCGCGCAAATCCCCCGCATGCGCTGCAAACGGCGCCAGCAGGGCGAAGCCGGCGACGGCGATCCCGAGTCGAGACATTTTTTCGCTCCCCTTAAAAATTTTTGCTTTGTTGCCTTGCGCCTCGGACAGGCCGGAGGCTTCACTGGGCCTTGCTCGGCTATCACAAGGACGGCTTTCGAGAAAGCCCCGCCGCGTCCGACCGCCATCCTGCGCGGGCGAAATCTTATCAACAATCCCTGACCGCCCTGCCCCCGAAACGCCTTGATGCTCCTTATCTTGTCGTCTTTTCAGGATGCTCCGGTTCGACAAGAGCCGGGACGCGCGCGAGGTGTGGGGAGCGGGCACGCGAATGAGGCGGGGGACAAGCGCAGCCTTTGGCGGCTTTGGCGCGCGGATAACGCGCGTCACGCTTGCGCTCGCCCTGACGACCTGCGCCTCAACTCACAACGCCCAGGCGGAAGAAAATACGGCGCCGCCGCCCGTCGTATATCCGACCGCGCATCTGCTTTCGTCTCCATCCCCCTCTTGGGCGGGCGCCTATATTGGCCTCAACGCCGGCGCCGCCATTCCGCTCTACCGCGGCGAACATCTGCAACCAGTGTTTTCGCGAGAGCCGCCGGCCTATGATTTGTTTCCAGGATCCGGTCGACGTTCCGGCGTCAGTTTCGGCGCGCAGGCCGGCTATAACTGGCAAATCGGAAAGCTTGTTTACGGCGTCGAGACGGACATCAATCTTCTCGATGGGCAGAACCCGCGCAACGGATATTTTCTGGCGCCTAAGCCTCACGCGCCGGGTGAGTTTCTCAGTTACAACCTCAATTATGAACAGGGCTCCGCTTTCTTCGCGAGTCTGCGCGGCCGTGTCGGCCTCTCACTTGATCAGACGCTTTTTTATCTGACTGGCGGCGTTGCGCTCGGCGGCACGCGCGGCGCTGCTAAGCTGGATTATTACGACTCGAAAGTAACGCGGGCGTATCGCGCCACCCCCTCAGGGTCACGCGATTTTAAATATATCGTCGGCGCCGGCGCCGAACATCCGCTTTCAGAAGACACCAGCGTCAGGCTTGAATATTTCTTTCTCAATCAGGGGCTGAACGGGCAATTCTTCCCGGACAACAAAGAAACGCTGTACTGGTCGAAAACCCGCGACGAAAACCACATCGTGCGTCTCGGCCTGAACCATCATTTTGGCGTTGAAAACCGCGTGCCGGGCGCGCCCATCAGCAAGAATGAGGATGGCGAGGACGTTACAGAAGAAATTTACAGCGTTCACGGCGTCTCGACCACCGCCGTTCAAGGCTTCTCGCCATTCAAGGCGGATTACACCGGCAGGCAGAGCTTCACGCCCAACGGACAGGTGCGTTCCGGCACGCTCTCCGATGTGTTTATGGGAGTTCGGCTGTGGGAAGGCGCCAGCGCTTTCGTCAATCCTGAAATCAACCAGGGATATGGTCCGCAAAATACGCTTGGCGCCGCCAACTATGTCAATGGTTCGACAACCCGCGTCGGCACAGGCGCGCCCTATTTGCGCATGCAGCGTTATTTTATGCGTCAGATTGTTGGTCTCGGCGGCAGAAGCGAAGAAGATACGCAGGATGCGGCGGCGGCGAGCGAGCAACTTGAATCAACGCTGGCGCAGGTCGCCGGCAAAGTCGATCATGATCGTGTGACCTTCACGGTCGGTAAAATGTCCGTGCAAGATATTTTCGACGACAATCAATATGCGCATGATCCAACGCGTGATTTTCTGAACTTCGCATTTATCACGCTCGGCGCGTTCGATTATGCGGCGAACGCCTGGGGCTATACCGATGGCGCCGCCGTTGAATGGCGGAAAAACTGGTGGACGGCGCGTGGCGGCGTGTATCAACTCGCCGAAAAGCCCGGCGCCATCAAAATTGAGCCGGTATTGTTTCGCCAGTTCATGGCTGTGAGCGAACTCGAAGCGCGCTATGAACTCGTCGGACAGCCCGGCGTGCTCAAATTCCTGTTGTTCAGCGACAATGGCAATTTCAGCAAATTCGACGACGTGATCAATGCCGCCTTGATAAGCCAGAGTTTCCCGCCGAGCGTTTCAAATCAGCAACGACGCGGTCAGAAAAATGGTTTTGGCGTCAATCTCGCGCAGCAGATTGCGCCCAGCATTGGCGTGTTCGCGCGTGGCGGCATGAATGACGGGCGCTATCAGACGATCGATTACACCGACGTCAATCGATCGATATCGGCGGGCGTCGTGTTCGATGGCGATTTGTGGGAGCGACCCGCCGACAGGATCGGCATGGCGGCCGCGGCGAGCGGGATTTCCGGATCCTTTGCGCGCTACCTGCAAATGGGCGGGCTTGGCTCTTTCATTGGCGACGGCGGCGTTGGATCCGGCTCGTCGCTGCACTATTACCTGCCGGGAAGGCCAGGATCGCCGACCGGCGCCGGGCGTTTGACCTATGGGGCGGAAACCGTTTTCGAAAGCTTTTATCGCTGCGGCGTGACCGATTGGCTTGAAGCCTCGATCGATCACCAGCTCATCATCAATCCCGGCTACAACACCGCGCGCGGTCCGGTGAACTTCTTTGGCTTTCGCCTGCGTTCTGAATTCTGAAAACGCTTACACGCCGGTGGGGTAATTCGGGCTTTCACGCGTGATCGTCACATCGTGGACGTGGCTCTCGCGCAGACCGGCGTTGGTGATGCGCACGAATTGCGCACGCTCCTGAAACTCGCGAATGGTCGGCGCGCCGACATAGCCCATCGATGAACGCAGGCCGCCCGCGAGCTGGTAAAGGATCGGCGCAATCGGACCGCGATAGGGCACCTGTCCTTCAATGCCTTCCGGCACGAGTTTCAGCTGATCCTTCACATCGCCCTGAAAGTAGCGCGTCGCCGAGCCGGCCGTCATCGCGCCAACGGACCCCATGCCACGATAGGCTTTGAAGGAACGTCCCTGATAGAGGAACACTTCGCCGGGCGACTCTTCCGTGCCGGCGAACAGCGAGCCCATCATCACCACATCGGCGCCAGCGGCGATGGCCTTGGCCAGATCGCCCGAATATTTCACGCCGCCATCGGCGATGACCGGCACATTGGCTTTACGCGCCTCGGCCGACGCATCCATGATCGCGGTAAGTTGCGGCACGCCGACGCCGGCGACAATGCGGGTGGTGCAGATCGAGCCCGGCCCAATGCCAACCTTGATCGCATCGGCGCCAGCGTCGATCAGCGCACGCGCCGCTTCCGCGGTCGCGATATTGCCGGCGATGACCTGCACGCGACTGGTGTGTTTCTTGACGCGCATGACCTGATCGATCACCGCCTGCGAATGGCCATGCGCGGTATCGATGACGACGCAGTCGGCGCCGGCGTCAATCAGTTGCAGAGCGCGCTCGAAACCATGATCGCCCACCGTCGAGGCGGCGGCGACGCGCAAGCGGCCTTCCGCATCCTTGCAGGCGTTGGGGTGATGCGTTGCGTTCTCGATGTCCTTGACGGTGATCAGGCCAACGCAGCGGTGATCGGCATCGACGACCAGCAGTTTTTCGATGCGGTGTTCGTGCAGCAGATGGCGGGCCTCGCCTTCCGAAACGCCTTCGCGAACGGTGACGAGCGTCTTCGTCATCAATTCAGAAACGGGCTGGCGTCGATCCTGCGCAAAGCGCACGTCGCGATTGGTCAGAATGCCGACGAGGCGCCCTTTGCCGCCGCCGGCGGCGCGTTCGACGACAGGAAAACCGGAAATGCCCTGAGACGCCATCAACGCCAGCGCGTCGGCCAGCGTTTCATCCGGAAAAATGGTGATCGGATCGACCACCATGCCGCTTTCATAACGCTTCACCTTGCGCACTTCGGCGGCCTGCGCCTCCGGCGACAGGTTCTGATGGATGACGCCGATGCCGCCAGCCTGCGCCATGGCGATGGCGAGGCGACCTTCGGTCACGGTGTCCATCGCGGCGGAGACGATCGGCAGGTTGAGGGTGATGTCGCGCGTCAGGCGCGAGGAGGTGTCGACGCCCGAGGGCATGACGCGGGAATGGCCCGGCCGCAGCAGCACGTCGTCGAACGTCAAAGCTTCGGTCAACGCGGCAGTGATCTGGGCCATGAAGCCAACTCCTCAATCGTCAGGAACGTCGCGGCGCGCGGCCGTTCGGGGTTGGCGGGTGCTCTTAGCACCTCCCAGCGCAAAGGCAAACGGCGCTTGTTAATAACCGCCGCGCGTCACGACGCCGCGCCGGCGCGCGCCGTATCGAACTGCAATTTCGCCAGACGGGCGTAAAGCCCGCCCGCCGCGATCAGGCTGGCGTGGTTGCCCTCCTCGACGACCCGGCCATCGTCCAGAACGATGATGCGGTCGGCTTCGAGCACCGTCGCCAGTCGATGGGCGATCACAATGCTGGTGCGGCCGGACATCACGTCATGCAACGCCGCCTGCACCGCTGCCTCATTCTCGGCGTCGAGCGCGGAGGTCGCCTCATCGAGCAGCAACACCGGCGCATCGGCGAGAATCGCGCGGGCGATCGCCAGACGCTGGCGCTGACCGCCGGACAGGGTCGCGCCACGCTCGCCCAGCATGGTGTCGTAGCCCTGCGGCAACGCCATGATGAAATCATGCGCCTGCGCGGGCTTTGCGGCGGCGACGATCGCGTCGCGCGGCGAGGCTTCACGACCATAGGCGATATTGTCGGCGACGCTGAGCCCGAACACAGCCGGCTCCTGCGGCGCGATGGCGATCGCGCGACGCAAATCGCGGGGATCGAGCGCACGCACATCGACGCCATCAAGCGAGATGGCGCCTGAGTCGACATCGTAGAAACGCAGCAGAAGCGCGAAGATCGTCGACTTGCCGGCGCCCGACGGCCCGACGATGGCGACGCGTTCGCCCGGCGCAACGGTGAAGGTCAAATCACTCAACGCGACTTTGTCCGGCGCTGTCGGATAGGCGAAGCGCACATGTTCAAACGCGATACGACCCTGCCAGCGCGCCGGCGCCGGCGTCGGCTGAGCAGGGGCAACGATTTTCGGTTCCACGGCGAGGATCTCGGCGATCCGGCCGGCGGCGCCGGCCGCCGCCGACACCTCGGTCCACACCTGCGAAAGCTCGCCCAGCGAACTCGCCGCCAGAACGGCATAAAGCACGAACTGCGACAGCAGGCCTGAACTCATCCGCCCGGCGAGAACATCCTGCGCGCCAAGCCACAACACGGCGACGATGCTGGAGAAGACGACCAGAATGGCCGCAGCGGTGACAAAGGCGCGCAACAGCGTCGCCTTCTGCGCGGCGTCATAAGCCGTTTCGACGGCCTGACGAAAACGGGCGACGGTCGATGGCTGCGCGCCATTGGCCTGCATGGTCCGTACGGCCGACAGGCTCTCGCCGGCATAGGCGGAAGCCTGGGCCAGCATATCCTGCGCATGGCGCGAACGTGTCCGCACGCCGCGTCCGGAAAGGATCAAGGGCGCAACGATGACAGGAATGGCGAGCAGCACCAGCCCCGCGAGCTTCGAGCTTGTCGCAATCATCATGACAACGGCGCCCAGAAACATGAACAGGTTGCGCAGCGCGACAGAAGCCGACGAACCAAAGGCGGCTTTCAGATGTGTCGTATCGGCGGTCAGGCGCGACAACAATTCACCGGTGCGGGCGGTGTCGTAAAAAGAGGCGTCGAGCCCGGCGAGATGTTTGAACAGATCGTCGCGCAGATCGGCGACAACGCGCTCGCCGAGGATCATCACAAAGTAGTAGCGCGTGGCGGACGCCAGCGCGAGCGTCGCCGCAACGGCGATCATGGCGCCGAAATAGGCGTTCACGGCGCTGGCGCTGTCGGCGGAGAAACCGTGATCGATCATGCCGCGCACCGCGAGCGGCAGGGTCAGGGTCGCGCCCGCCGCCACTGTCAGCGCCGCCAGCGCCATCGCGATGACGGGCTTGTAGCGCAGGGCATAGGGCAGCAGCGGCTTTAAAGGCGCCAGCGTCGTCCGAAGGCGGCCCTTCGATTCGGTGGATTGATTCTCGTTGTTGGCGCGGTCGGGGGCGGCAGGATCGGTCATAAAGGGCCGTATAGCCGCCGCAGACGCCGAAAACGACCCCGTCGACGCCCTCCGGATCGGAAGAATGCGCAAAAAATTGCCGGCTTATCCAAAAAAATTTTGGGCGCGACAAACCGAAAAACGCGTGATACAATTTTATATTGCTATTGAAATCATATACTTACATCATGCGACACGCTGTCGCAGATCATTTTGAGGATCGAATTTCACCTCTGGACAGACCAAAATCTTGTGCTACGTTTTGCCTGCGTCGAAATGACGCGCCCCGACGGGGCAAAAATCGGGAAGCGCTGAAAATCAAGAATCGGCGCACCAGGGAACGAACGAGGAGTTGGGGACATGGCTGATAAAGAATTCGAAATCACGACGAACACCTACATCTTCGCTGGCGTTGGCGGCGTGATCCTCGCTGGTCTTGCTGCGGCTGCTCTCGGCGGCATGCAGAACATCGTCGCCGCTGGCGTCGTTGGCGCTCTGGCGGGCGGCTGCCTCGGCCTGTTCTTCTAAGTTACGAAGTAAAGACGTTTCGCCAGTTCCGGCTGGCGTCTCGAACGTCGACAACAGCCAGCAATCGGAAACGATTGCTGGCTGTGTGCTTTTTGGGTGCTGAATTTTGGCTCAGAGGCCGTTTTAACTGAGCGACCGCCGCATCAAAGCGCGGCTGTCGAGGCGTCGCTCGACCAGAGCGTCCGGGCCTTATCGCGCAGAATATATTTCTGGATTTTGCCGGTGGAGGTTTTCGGCAGCGCGCCAAACACGACATGACGCGGGCATTTGAACCGCGCGAGATGATCGCGCGACCAGGCGATGATCTCCTCGGCGGTTGCGTCCTCGCCCTCTCTCAATTCAACAAAAGCGCAGGGCGTCTCGCCCCATTTATCGTCCGGCGCCGCAACGACGGCGGCGGCGGCGACCTTGGGATGTTTGAACAACACGTCCTCGACCTCGATCGAGGAAATATTCTCGCCGCCGGAAATGATGACGTCCTTTGAACGATCCTTGAGCTGGATATAGCCGTCGGGATGCATCACGCCGAGATCGCCGGAATGAAACCAGCCGCCATGAAAGGCCTTTTCAGAGGCCGAAGGATTTTTGAGATAACCCTTCATAACGATATTGCCGCGAAACATCACCTCGCCCATAGTTGCGCCGTCGGGCGGCACGGGCTGCATGGTTTCCGGATCGATCACATCGAGCCCGTCGAGGATCTGATAACGCACGCCCTGACGGGCCTTCATGCTCGCCTGCGCCGATTCGTCGAGCGCATCCCATTCGTCCTGCCATTCATTGACGGGCGGGACCATAGGTCTCGGTCAGACCATAGAG
>JALRFG010000051.1 GCA_023253795.1 Methylocystis sp. | reverse complement strand
ACCTCAGGCGGATAATTCCGCCGCCAGCCGGCGCATAAAGGCGACGCAGGCGGAAAGCTCTTCAATTTCAATATATTCATTAGGCTGGTGGGCCTGGTCGATGCGGCCCGGCCCGCAGACGACGGTCGGCGTGCCGGCTTGCTGGAAGTGCCCGGCCTCGGTGGCGTAGGGAACGGCGATGGTGGCGTTGCGCCGGGCCAGCCGCAGGGCCAGGGTTTCGGCGGCGGAGCCCGGCTCGGGGGCAAGGCCCGGCACCTCGTTCTCAATGATCGTTTCGATCCCGGCCTGCGGGAAATCGGCGAAGAGCCTGCGCCGCAGGCCGTCGGCGTAGGCTTCAAGCCGATCGCGCGCCAGCGCGCCGCGCGTGCCGGGCAGACCGCGCATCTCCCATTCAAAGCTGCAGCTTTTGGCGACAATATTGCGCGCCGTGCCGCCCTGGATCAGGCCGACATGCACACTGCTCCAGGGCGGATCAAAGCGCCCGGAAGGATCGCCCGCCGCCTGCAGCTCTGCGCCAATCCGCTCCAGCTCGCAGACCAGCTGGCAGCCGACATGCACCGCGCTGACGCCGCGATGGAGATTGGCGGAGTGAATCTCGAAGCCGGTGACCTGTGTGATGAAGGTGGTGACGCTTTTATGGGCGTCGGCGACCTCCATGGACGTCGGTTCGCCGACAATAACCGCCGCCGGCTTCGGCAAATCGACCCCCAGCCGGGCGATCACGTCGAGCGGCCCGCGGCAGGTGGTTTCCTCGTCGTAGCTGAGCAGTAGATGTATGGGGCGGGTGAGAGCGGCCTTTTTGAATTCCGGGATCATCGCCAGACAAACGGCGCCGAAGCCCTTCATATCGACCGTGCCGCGCCCATACAGACGATCCGCGGTGCGCCGCAGGACGAAGGGGTCGCTTTGCCAGTCCTGACCAGCGACCGGCACGACATCCGTGTGGCCGGACAGCAGCACGCCGCCCGGCGCATCCGGGCCAATGGTGGCGAAGATCGCCGCCTTGTGGCCGGCAGCGTTGGGCGCGCGGGTGAAGGGAACGTCCTGCTCACGCAAATAATCTGCGACAAAATCGATGAGCGGCAGATTGCTTTTGGCGCTTTCCGTGTCGAAAGCGACCAGACGGCCGGTTAATTCTATGGCGCGTTCGAGAGCGTGCATCAGTTCAACGTCGGCTTGGCGTGCGGGCTATCCAGCGAAAATGCCGGGATTTCGACATCGAAGGCGACGCCCGCATCGTCAATCATGCGGTAGGCGCCCTGCATCATGCCCGAAGGCGCCGTGAGGGGACAGCCCGAAGCGTAACGGAAAGTTTCCCCGGGCTCCAGAACCGGCTGCTCCCCGACCACGCCGGGGCCCCGCACCTCCTCACGACGGCCAAAGGCGTCGATGATGATCCAGTGGCGCGACAGCAACTGAACGCGACTGGTCCCCAGATTGGCGATCTCGATCGTATAGGCCCAGAAATAGCGGCCATGCTCCGGATCGGAGCGATCCGACAGATAATCGGGCAGCGCCGTCACCCGGATGTTGTTGGTGGTCGCGGTATACATAGAGGTCTTAGCTAGGGCGGGCAGGCCAAAGGAGTAGGTCTGGTTTACGAGTCGCGAGATGACGTTAAGCAGGTGAAGGGTATCGCGCCCGCGCATCTGTGTGTGACGGAGGGCGCTGAAGTCTCACCGCAGCTCGAACACGCGAACGCGCTCCGCGTCAAAATTATGACGCGCCGCTGCTCTTGCCGCATTTTAGACATGCTTGCCGTTGTGTCGCCTTAAAGTCGTATCTTCTCTGCAACACCGTAAGCCCACGTTCGTTTTGAGCGTTGAAAATTGATTGACGAATAATGAACGAAATTTCAGAGTGACTGTATGAAACGGTCCTTCGCACATTTCATTCGCACAAACCGCAATGCGCTTGCGGTCGCGATGCTGTGCGTTCTGGTGTTGAAGGGTTTCAGCTTCCTGGGCATGGCGTCGTCAATGGCGAAATATCCGGAAGCTTCGAACCAATATTTTTCCGCAGCGGTTCTGGGCGCGCATTGCGATCAGGATCGCGACGCCGGCCTCCCGCAGGGCACGCACGCCCACCATGCTGACTGCTGCGTTCTTTGCTCAAGCGCGACTCGCGACGAAGCTTCTGCGGATGTCGCAATGCTGGGCGCTGTCATCGCCTTGCTGACGCCGCAGGCAGAGTCCCGGCCAGTTCCTGTTTCCTATTCGCCGCAAGAGCCGCGGCTCGCATTTTCGACCGGTTTATTTTCCGACTGGAGCGCGACAGCGCCGCCGAGAGCCTAAAGAACTAGAGATGCTCTGAACTTTGCGTTGGTCAAGTTCGTCGAGCGTCCGCTCTCTGAATAAACCTTCACTCTCAAAATCATCGTAATTTATGTTCGACGAGTTGCGCGTCGCGCCATCCGTACGTCTTGAGCGAGGATGTTGCTGAGCGCCTGCTGCGAACGGCGTTTTTGACAGGAATAAAAAATGTCTCGCAAAACTCTCTCTCTCGGCGCATCGGTTCTGACGCTGACACTCGCTTGCGCTTCCTACGCGGAAGCCCAACAGAGCCTGCCGACCATCAATGTTGGCGGCGCCGCCAGACACACCGGCGGCAAGCCCTCCGCCAATCCAAACTCAGGCCGCACCAATGCGCCGCCGACATCGAGCGCGGGTCGTGGCACAGGCACGGGGATTAGTCAGGTTTCGAACCTTCCTGATCGTTATGCGGAACCGAAACCCGCGCCATTCTCTCGCGGGGTGCCTGCAAACATACCGGCTGTAGTAGAGTCGCGTACGAGAGAAGAAATCGCCAAAACAACCAACGTGCTGACCTCGGCGGAAGTGTTTAAATATCTTCCTTCGGTCATGATCCGTGAGCGCTATATCGGCGACAACAACGCGATCGTCACGCTGCGCACGAACGGCCCGACGGAAAGCGCCAATACGCTCGTTTACGCCAATGGCGTGCTGCTATCGAACCTGCTGGGCAACAGCTTCGCCTTTCCGCCGCGCTGGGGATTTGTCTCGCCGGAAGAAATCGACCGCGTCGATGTGATCTACGGTCCGTTTTCTGCGCTGTATCAGGGTAACTCCGTCAGTGGCGTGATTAACATGCACACCAGAATGCCGGACTCGCGCGAGATACATATTCGCGGCCTGGGCGCAGCGCAGCAGTGGAGTCTGTATAATCACAGCTCCGTGCCGTTAAACGGCAATATCAATATTCTATACGGCGATCGCGTAAACGATTTCCGTTACATACTCGTCTACAACCACCTGAACGCAAGCAGCCAGCCCATGACGTTCGCTGGAAACCAGCTTACGCCTGGCGGAACGGCGAGCATTCCATTCTGGGGTGGTTATCAGGACTACAATATGTATGGCGTGCCGCGCGTTATCACGGGAAGCGTCGGTGCAGTCAGTCAGACCCAGGACCTTGCGAAAGTGAGAATGTCCTACGACGTCACGCCCCTTGATCGGATTGAGTATATGGGTGGTTACTGGACGCAGGTTCAGGACGCTTCTTCGCAGTCATGGGCGTCAACTATAAATGGCGTTCCAATTTATAACACTCAAAGCTCCAGCGGCACATCCGCCCTGAAGGTTGGGCCGTTCACCGATTCACCAGGCGCAAACAATCCGGCGCATTACAGCGCTCAGCATACAATGAATGCTCTGACTTTCAAAAGAGATAGTGGCGGTGTCTTTGATTACGATATGACATTAACGTCATATAATTATATGCGAGACTTTACAAACACCGCCACGCAATTCGGTTTTCTTCCGAGTACGGCAGTAAATAAGCAGGGTATCCCGAATAATTTTACCGTAAATCCCACCGGGCAGAACACGCGCTTGGATGGAACTTACTGGAGAACAGGGGATACGCGCTTTATTTACAGGCCGGAAACAGAGCTTCGAGGAAAACATGAAATTTCCTTCGGCACGCATAACGACGAATACTCGCTCAATCAGACGCAGCAATATTCGGCGTTTTGGCCAAGCAACTACAGCCTCGGTGCGTATAATTACAGCCGCGGCAAGACGAATCTGAACAGCGTTTATGTTCAGGATTCATGGAAGTTTTTGCCAAGCTGGAAACTAACGGCCGGCGCCCGCGATGATTACTGGAACGCCTACAATGGTTATGGGGCTACAGGCGCCCTGAACTCGAATTATCAAGCTGCATATAATACCGCCACCAAGGGTTTCCCCCTAACTGGTATGAAAACAGCGGCGGCGGCGGGGTCGGCTTTTCCGAGCTCAACCAAGAATGGTTTCCAGCCCAAGGCCGCTCTTGAATATCAAATGACAAAAGAATTGAATCTGCGGGGCTCTTTTGGTCGCGCGTATCGCATGCCGACTGTCGCGGAAATGTTCCTAAACTCGGGGCAGACGGGTGCAACGACAATCGCCAACCCGAATTTGCAACCGCAGGTTTCGTCCGCATATGACTTGACGGGCGTGTATCGTAAGGTTGACGCCTTTAATGGCGCCGTCGGGCTGCTGCAACCTCGTATCAGCCTGTTTATGGAAGATCGCTGGAATGCGATTTTCAGCCAGAGCACATTCAGCAGCTCTGGTGTAGCAACCACGCAGCAGGCCAATGTCGGAAAGGCGATATTTAAAGGCATTGAGGCGGAGCTGGTCACCAAAGATATGCTGATCAAGGGGCTCGATTACTCCGGTAGCATCACTTTCACTGATGCGCATATTGTGGCGAACAATCAGCTCGTCTCTCCCTACTTTGTATACGGCGCGCCCTGCTGGCCCGGAAACTGTTATGCTTCCGGCCCCTTGCTTGCGGGCAACCAATATCCGCGTATCCCGAGAATACGTATCCGCTCGGTTCTGACGTATAGCCCGAACAAAGACATGTCCTTTGCTTTCGGCACGCGTTATGCAAGCGGCGCATTTGTCACCCTTGCGAATATTGACTTCAATCATAACAACTATGGCAACTCGGACAGCGCATATTTGTTCTTTGATGTGAAGGCGAACTATAAATTTGAGAAGAACTGGACCGCGACCTTCGGTATCGACAACCTTGGAAGCTACAAGGCTTATGTGAACCCGAATCCTTATCCGCAGCGGACCTATTTTGCAGGCATAAAATATGATTTCGGCGGGCCGGATGACGCCAAGATTAGCGATGGGCAGCTAGGTAACTCCGGAGCTTATTCTCAATCGAATAGCTTCTTCGGTGGCGGCAACTCATCCTCATCAACTCAATAAGCGGGCTTACGTAAGAACCAAGTTCGTCATTCTGACACACAATTTGGACGCTCCGGAAAGGAGTAACTAAAATGAAAAATGCTAGATCAATCGCCCTTAAGGCTGCGACATTTGTCCTTTTTGCATCCTCGGCTTTCGCCGCAGATCTGCCGACTCACAAGTCGCCTCCTGCCATTAATGAACTTCCTCCATTATGGACAGGAGTTTACGCCGGCTTGAATTTGGGTGGCGGTTGGAATGCGAGCGGCGGCAACAGTAATTATTGGTATAGCAACGGCTTCAATAATGGCGTCTCAAACCGTATGCCGGCCGGCGCAATCGGCGGCTTGCAATTTGGTTATAATTACCAGTTCTCGCCATTGTTCGTCGCTGGGCTTGAGGCTGATTTTCAGGGCACGACGATGGGTAGTGGCAGCAGCGTCAATAATATGGCGTATTATGTCAATCGTTGGAATTATTCGATGGGAACATCCCTGAACTGGTTTGGCACAGTTCGTGGACGAGCGGGCGTTGCTGTATCTCCCTCTATCTTGCTTTATGGCACAGCTGGATTTGCATATGGCGATGTGTCGCGTAATGGCCTTGTGCTAAATGGATCAGTGCAAACAGGTTGGACGGCTGGCGGCGGTGTTGAATGGATGTTTCTGCACAACTGGTCGGCTAAAGCCGAATATCTTTACACGAGCATGAGTGGCGGCCCATCCAGCGTCTGGGGATTTTATCCTTCTCTGCAACCGCCAATCCCGATGAATGTTAATACAAATACTGCATGGAACACCATTCGCGCGGGCGTGAACTATCATTTCGCGCTCGGCGCCACATCGTCGATAACGGGCGCCTCACTTGCTGACACGTCTTTCAATCAGTCCTCTTTGAATGTTACGGCGAACTCATTGGCGTTGCCGAAAGGCGCGGCTCTTCAGAAGTCGACGTCGCAGCCGCAAGCTCAATATGCAGCAGCGACAACAACTGCCCAGGCTTCCGTGCCTACGTCTGCGCCGGCAGCGGCTTCCCCAATTCCGGGGCTGGCTCCAGCGACAGGTGGTATCCCGGATATCTCATTCTCGGATATCATTCATCCGTAATCGCGTAGGTGATATGAACTTATTGAATTAGGCTCCATCAAATAAAGATGGAGCCTTTTTCTATGGTATGGCGTTGAGAAGAAATGAGCGACTTTAGCGGGTTCTAGTCGCGTTTTTCATACTTCGCGCTCAGCTCTGGCTGCCAGCGTCTAAATCGGTCCGCCGTCGTCAGCCAATAATCAAATCTTGCGCGCCAGCAGGCATAGGTTGGCTCATTGTAGAGTTTCCTGAACAAACGATCGATCAGCGCACGATCTTCCTGCTCAGGGCGTATTTCGCATAAGAACTTACCCAGTTGCATGGCGAGCGGATGATATTCAGCGCGCAACACGCGTCTCACTTCGCGCGCTTCGAGACTTTTTTCGCCAAAGAAATGATCTGCAATATCGGTAAATCCGTCAATGGTCAGACGATAGCGACCAACAATGCTGCCGGAGCCAAAGGAGTCATTATCAGGACGACGCTTGAGATAGGCGTCTTCGAGAACGCAGACGCTCAGGCCATTGGGCATAAGTTCGAAAAGCCGCGCAGCATGCGCCCAGCAGCTTCCAACGAACTTCTCGTTGATTGAAATGCGTTCCCATGTCTCTTTCTTGACAATCAGGCCACCAATGAAGCTGAAAAAGGCCTCCGTATTCTGCGCTTTTTTGAAATATTCTTTTCGTGCCGCCGGGCCAGACAGATCGAAAACCGTTTGATCTTTGACGGCGACGGTCGGCCAGACGATCCAGTCTTTTTCATAATCGCGCCATTCAAGATGGCGGGTGAGATAGAGGTCGGCGCCGCCTTCGATCAATGTCAGCGCTTTTCTGATCGCTCCCGGCAGGAACAAATCGTCGCCACTGAACAACCAGACATAATCTCCCGACGACTCTGTGACGGAGGACGCCATATCCCGGTCGATGCCGCCGCGTTGAGGGCGTCGAACATAACGAATATTTGGATGATGCTTCTGATATTGCGCGATCACTTCGGGCGTATGATCGGTTGATCCGCCGTCGAAAATCAGAACTTCGACATCCTTCGCGCCTTCCTGATCGAGGATCGTGTCCAACGTCTCGGGCAGAAATTGCGCGAAATTATAGACGGGAATGGTGATCGACAGACGATAGGTCATCGAGAGCTTTCGGACGATGCGTTATTGAGGCCCGTCGGCGATCGCACACAGGCTGCGGCTCCTGCATGGTCGGAGCCGCCTGTTGCGCGAAGCACGCTGTCGATGCCCCCGGCTTTCTGCTTGCTGACTTCTTTCGCCACCCGGGGAATTGAGATCTATCGACTAGACGATCTCAATTTCCGGGAAGGGGAAGATCATTTTGCCGCCGCCCGCGAGATATTCCTGCTCGCGCGCGACAATTCCGTCCTTGAAATGCCAGGGAAGAACCAGGAAGTAATCCGGCTTCATGGCGCGGGCTTCGTCCTCCGACACGATCGGAATATGCGTGCCGGGCGTAAAGCTTCCGAATTTATCCGGATTAACCTCAGCGATCGCGTCAACAAGGTCAGGGCCGATGCCGCAGAATTGCAGCACGACATTGCCCTTGGTGGAGGCGCCATAACCGAGCACGCGTTTGCCGTCATCTTTCAGCGCGCGCAGAAGGCGGCGCAGATCTTCGCGATGACGGAAAACGCGCTCCTCAAAATCGCGATAGGGACGCGGCGTGTGCAGGCCGATGCGCTCTTCCTGCTCCAGTAGCCAATTAATGACGGCGTCATTTTTCTTGTGTGGCGCGCCACGATGGCCGGCGGTGACGGCGAAGCTGCCGCCATTGACGCCATTCATCTGGACGTCGATGACTTCGAGATTGGCCGCTTCCAGAATTTTCTTCACGACGCCAAGTGAATAATATTCGACATGTTCGTGGCAGATCGTGTCGTAGGAAGTCATGCGCAGCATGGAAGGCATATAGCTCTGCTCAAAATGCCATACGCCATCAGGGGCGAGACATTGCGCGATTTCCTTTGCGAACCAGATCGGATCTTCAAGATCATAGAACATCGCAATTGATGTGATGACCTTCGCCTGTTTGGTTCCGAATTTTCTGAAATTGGCGGAGGAGAAGAAATCCGGAACCAGCTTGATGTCGTCTGGATAATACTGACGAAATTTTTCGCCGGTCGGGTCAATGCCGATACGGGTCAGGCCCGGCGTCGTATAGGCCTTAAGCGAGGTCGCGTCGTTTGCGCCGATATCGACGACAACGTCGCCCGCAGAGACGCCGGCGAATTTTTCAAGCTTGGCGATTTTCTGCGTCAGATGGCGCACCATCGACTGATTGAGACCAGAGCGATAGCCGTAGTTCTCGCCATACATTTCGCTGGATTCGTAAACATGCGCCAGTTGCAGCAGGCCGGACTCAGGGTTCCAGACAATTTCCAGCGGCCCGACGGTGACGGCCTGTTCGCGCGACTTCGGGAAAATGCCGGTCAGCGCCTGATCGCCCAAGGATAAAACCGAGATCAGATTGGTCGAACCGCTGACGCGGCATTTTTCAATTCTTTTGACCATGAGCTTCTTTCGTCGGCTGCCGTGTTGGCTTTCTTTAGTCTCGGTCGATTTCTTGCGAGGACGAACCGGATGATGCTCGGGCCTAACAAAATAGGGGGGGCTAGGCAACTCACGCATGGGCGCGCCGGGCATATTCGGCGTCGCAAATACTGATATAACACATTGTATATAAAGCATTAAGCTGCATCGGCCCTGCGCGCGCCTCCCATCCCATTGCGCGATCGGGCCGGGGGAGCAGGGCTTTTCATGCGCGGCGCGGCCGTTTCGAGAATCTATCGAGGCTGAGGACGACGACACACCGCGGATGCAAGTTTGTTCGCTTGTTTTATTTGATAGCGCCTTTAGTTCCGCGCACCACAAAAGCACAATAAAATGCCTGACTTATACGGATATTTGAACAATATGCGCCGCATATGCTGCGCTTCGTCGCACTTGCCTGTTGATTAAAACTTTGCTTTAGCTGGGAAGTCACGCATCGTCGTGATGTTTAAGGGAACCTTGATGCGCCGCACCCGGCTCCATATTTTCCTGTTTGCGTTTGCGCTGGCCCTTCAGGTGCTGGCGCCGATCGCGGGGAATTTGGCTGTCGCCGGAACGCTCGATCTTGGCGGCGTTTCCATCAGCGTTTGCCAGTCGGAAAAATCCGATCCCTCAAAGGCGCCGCTCTCTCATAGCCATCATCAATCCTGCGCGCTTTGCCAGGCTTATTGCGATGGCGTTTCGCCGGTTTCCGCCAGCAGCCATGTCTTTCTTGCGCAACCTGCGCGCTGGAATGTTGCGGACTGGCGTGTTTTCGATCGCGTCCTCCCGACGACGACACTTGATTTCTCTCGTCAGGCGCGCGCGCCGCCGGCTTTTTCCTGATCCTCACGCACTGAACAGGCTTGCTGAATTTCGTCTTTAGCGGACGAGAGCCACGAGTCCCTGCGATCTGTCGCCGTTTTTCAGCGGTGGCGAGGAGGAGCCATGCTCTGCAAGAAAAAGTCTATTCACCATCAAAATATCGTCGTCGCTGCGACGCGTGATCTCGTGCGGGGCGTCGAGTCCCGGGAAACGACGCATCACGCGCGTGAGGTTCTGGCGCCAGGAATTCTGGCGCCGGCGCCAAGACGTCGTCTGGGTGGCGAGATCAGACTGATCGATCTTGAGCGTCGGGCGCGTTTTGCGCGTCTCTCGCCTGAGTTTGTCTAAGGGTACAGGCGGACAAAGTGATGACGGCTTCTCTCCCTCGCCGTTGTCATCAGGCGCAATCGCGCCGGTTTTGTCTTCCGAACCTGTTTCGTCGGCGCCGCGCCTGTCGGTTGCGGCCAATCGCCTCCGACAGTGGCGGACTGCGCGGCGCCGGCGTTCCTGGTCATGATGACAAGCTGTTTCTTCGCGCCGAGCTTTTCGGTTTGGCGCGGAGCGACAAGCCCTCACGGGGGGCTAAAGGACAGGCGCAGCGATGTTTCTCCTTGCATCGCTGCGCCGCCTGAAAACGAAACCTGTCGTGGAGCGAACAACATGATGGAAATTCTCAACAGCGCCAGCGTCGAAATTGCGAGCGCCATGATTTTCGCATGGTTTCTGATGGTCGCCTGTTTGGGCGGCGATCCGGAGCTCGCATCGCAGCGGGCGACCGCGCCCCGGAAATGACCACTTCGGGTCGGGGCTACCCCGGCCCGCCATGCGCTGTTGGCATGCGTTCTTCGCGGGCGAACTCAGCGCATGAGGTTTTGCGCCGGTTGAGATTTGTAACCGGCGCGATGTCCCACGTCGTCGCTTTTGGCGATGCGTTATCTCCTCGCGAACCCTCCCGGCGCGAGGCGTGTCCAACTTCCCCGTTCAGACCTGTGTGTCTGAACGGGGCTTTTCTTTTCAAATGCTGAAAATACCGTGGTCAAGTCCATGCTCATGTG